>CAYGNV010000160.1:0-5720 GCA_964351355.1 uncultured Smithella sp. | reverse complement strand
ATTTCGACCTGTGCTTCGTGTGCATCGGAGAAGATTTCCAGTCCTCGCTGGAAGTTACCTCGCTGCTGAAGGAACATGGCGCAAAATATGTGATCTCCAAGGCGCAGTGCGATGTGCACGCGAAATTCCTTCTCCGCAACGGGGCTGATGAGGTCATTTACCCTGAGCGGGATATGGCCCGCAAGACATCCCGGCGTTTCAGCGCCCGCAATGTGTTTAACTATACGGAAATTAACTCGGAATACGCCGTTATTGAGATTAACACCCCAGCATCCTGGGTAGGAAAATCACCCAGTGAACTGGCTATCCGTGCCCGTTATGATGTCAATATCATCGCAACAAAAGAAGACAACCGGGTGACACCTCTGACAAATCCGAACCGCTTGTTTCGAAAGGAAGAGCACCTGCTGTTAATTGGTCAACAGAAGGAACTGATTAAGTCACTGGACAAGCTCTGATCCCACGGCTTTCGCATAAACAACAAGGCATACCGATATGTCTTGAAGGACGGTTGAACCCGAGTTCCGCAGCCATAGATGAGCGATAGACGAAAAAAGCCTTATATAACAAGGCTTATTCAAGGTTCATTCGATTTTTGGAGACAGAGGGACGGTTCCGCGTCTTTCCTTCTTTATACCGGCATCCTGAAAGGACTGGCCGAAAGGAAAGTGTCCCGGGGCAGAGCAGGCAGGCGGCAAGGCAATGCCGGCAGGCAGGGAGCTGTGACCATGGCTTACAAAGGAACGCAACCGCCTGTTCAAAACGAAACCAGCGGGTACTTGACTATCATATCGAAACGGGATACAATATCGATAAGATAGTAAACTCGATGGAGGTGATCGCTTCTTGATCAACCCGCTCCTTCAGCAGACAATGCTCGAAAACGGCGGCTACGTGACCGCAAAACAGGTTCAATCGCTCGGACTCTCAAGAACACGGATATCCCAATACATCAAGGCGGGTGAATTGCTCCGCGCTGCCCACGGCATCTACATCCTTCCCGACACGGTGGAGGATGACATGTACACCCTGATGCTGCGGTCAGAAAAATTGATCTTTTCCCATGAATCCGCATTGTTGCTGAACAAACTTTCCGATCGAACCACTTTCATCCACTCGCTAACCTACCCGAGCAATGCTTCCATCCCGAAATCAATCCAGGCGGAATGTGCCTGCTATTATGTAAAACCTGAACTGCATCCGATGGGCAGGATCCAGACGCAGACAACCTTTGGCCATAGGGTCAACTGCTACAATGCGGAGCGCACAGTCTGTGACCTGCTCCGAAGCCGCGCGCGGATTGATGAGGAAACGGTTCTCAGCGCTGTGAGGAATTATGCGGCAGCAAAGAATAAGGATCTGTTCCTGCTTGCTGAATATTCATCCAGGCTGGGCGTATCAGGAATACTCAGGAAATATCTGGAGGTTCTGTTATGAGTTCCGGGTCCATGAGACTGAAAGAGAAAATCCGGAACTACGCAAAAGAAAACGGAATTACCGCTCAGGTAGTGCTGCAGAACTATATGTTTGAAAGATTTCTGGTCCGTCTGTCTTCCTCCTCCTATTCCCAGAATTTCATCATCAAGGGAGGCATCCTGGTAGCTGCCATTGTCGGCCTTGATACAAGGTCCACAATGGACTTGGACGCAACAATCAGGAATCTGCCAATGACAGATGAAAACATGATGACAGCCTTGACAGAAATCTGTTCAATCAAGGCTGATGACGGCATTCTTTTTCATCTGCTGTCCCTCAGGCCGATCAGAAGGGAAGACCCCTACGGCGGTTTACGGGCGCAGCTTGAAGCCGTTTTTGAAACGATTGTGACGCCCTTGTCCGTTGACATTTCAACAGGGGATATCATCACGCCAAATGCAGTTCGTTACGAAATCCGGGGGATGTTCGATGATGGAATCCGCATTACGCTATGGGGCTACAGCATTGAAACTGTACCGGCGGAGAAGATTGAAACAATTCTGAGCAGGGGCATTTTCAACACCCGGTCAAAAGATTTTTATGACATCTATATATTGACCAGGACAACATCCTATGACCCCGCGCTGTTCACAGAAGCACTGCAGGCAACTTCAGAACACCGGGGAAGCAAGGCTGTCCTTGACTCAACGGAAGGTTCACTTCAGGTCATCTCTGAAAGCATTGTTTTACAGGAGTCATGGAACAAGTATCGAGCACAATATTCATATGCTTCTGATATTCCCTATGAAAATGTCATGTCAGCGATAAAGGAACTGCTTTTGCGATAAAACAGACAGAGGGAGACAGAGGGACGGTTCCGCGTCTTTCCTTCTCCGTTCCGTCATCCCGCAGGGCTTAAAGAATCTGTAGAAATAAGTGGGGGGATAAAATGAACAAAGTAACCATCGAGTTTTTTCATGATGTCATATGCAGTTTTTGTTTTCCAATGTCCTATCGGATGCGTCAGCTCCAAAAACTGATGCCGGAAATACAAATCGTGCATCGTTCCTATGCCTTGGTCAAATCGGTTGGTGATTTCGATTTCATGTTTGGATCAAGAAAAGCGGCCAAGGAAGAGATAATGGGCCATTGGGAGCATGCGAATCGTAACGATGATCTGCACCGATTCAACATCTCCGGAATGCGGCAGGCGGACTTTTTATTTCCGGCTTCAATGAAAGGTCTATTGGCATGTAAAGCAGCATATTTCGTTGCCGGCGATGCTGGGTACTGGGATGTCTTTGACGCGCTGCAAAATGCACTGTTTGTACAAAACCGCAATATTGAGGAAAACAATGTCATTGAAGACTGTGTCAGGAAAAGTGGTATAGACTTTGAGTCCTGGGTTCACCATTACAACAGCAGAGAGACAAAGGATGCAGTAGAGCGGGACTTTCTTCATGTAAAACAATATTACATTCAAGGGGTCCCTGCACTCGTCATAAATGGGAACCGGCAGCTTAGCGGCGCCCAGCCACTTTCTAAAATTATTCAAGTCATAGAGGGAATTGCAAAAGAAAAAGAACAGCAATATGCTGACGGCGCATCCTGCCGCCTGGTGGACGGGAAAATCGAATGTGAATGATCAATTTGTCTTTGGCTAGCGATAAATCGAGGAGGTTCAATTTAAAATATATTGATATGTTCTCACGAACAGACAAAACCATTGCTATGTTCCCTCGTCCCTGGAAAGAGGCAAAAATCCGATTGACCTGTTCTCACCAACGTACTCTATCGTACAGATCGGGGATAACATTGAACAGAATGATTGATTACATAAAGGAGCAATATGATCCGCTGACGATCATCATTTACGGTTCATTTGCTGACGGTTCCAATAATGAACAGAGCGATTTTGATGCGCTTGTGGTCTCAAATTGCGAAATTACTGCACATGATGTTTCGTATGTTGATGGCATTCAACTGGATCTCTTTGTATATCCAAAGACATTTTTCGACAAAGCCATTGATTTTTCAGACTTTGTACAGCTCTTTGACGGAGTGATTGTACTGGATATCGACGGATCCGGAAAAATTCTGATGGATAAAGTGTCAGAGTTTATCAAAAGAATTCCGGAAAAGAGTGAACAAGAAGTCAGCTCTCAGATTGATTGGTGTGAAAAAATGCTTTTAAGAGCTTCCAGAGGAAATGAGGAAGGATTTTTCCGATGGCATTGGTTACTTGTGGACAGTCTTGAAATATTCTGCGATATCCTGCGGCAAAAATATCACGGTCCCAAAAAGGCACTGCAATGGATGAAGAGCAATCACGAAGATGCATTTGTTCTATATTCAAAAGCGATTCAACGCATGGATTATGGTTCATTGCAATCATGGATATCATTCCTGAGATTATTAGGTGAACAACAAGAAAAATGCTGGAAAGCAAAGAACGATTGATGAAGAATCAATTTATTTTGGGGAATTATCAGACGCAGGGACGGTTCCCCCAGCTGCCGCTGTTTCCGCCCAGCAGACTGGAAGGCTTAAGCGCAAGCATCCCGGGGCGAAGCAGTCAGGCGGCAAGGCAATATCAGCAGACAGGCAGGGAAGCGTCCCCGTGGCTCACCGTGGCTCACACTCACACACAGAATGCCGCGTACAGCGGAAGGGATTTCAAGCCGTCCTTCTCTCCGAAGTTTTTCAGGGAGAATCGGATGGAATAGGCTGGCTTGAATGTCCCGGTAAACACGTTCAAGCTTCGGGAGCGCACGTTTTCCCCTTTCTTGACTTCGACGCCCACGATTTTGTTCTCTTTCTGCAACACAAAGTCAAGCTCGGCGATGCCGTTGCTTTCCCAGTAGTACGGGTCATATCCCTTTGCGGCAAACTGCTGCGCCACGAAGTTTTCTGTCAGCGCGCCCATAAACGTATTGCCTTCTCCTGATAGAATGGTTTGCTGGGATATTCCGGACTTCATGGCCAGAAGCCCCACATCGCCCATATAGAGCTTGAACGCGGACGGATCGGCGTACACGGATATCGGCTCAATGGCTTGAGCAATCCTTTGGCATTTCAATACCACGCCCGCAAGGTTCAGCCATTCGATGGACGCGCCGAAGATGGACGCGCTGCCGCCCTTTTGCACGACCTTGTACTGAAACTTCCTGTTGTCTTTGGCAAGCTGCGCGGGAATGGAATTGTAGCATGCGCGGATTTTCACGCTGTCATTCGGACCTGCGTATTTTGCCATATCCGCGACGTAGTTATCCAGAATTCCTTTTTGAACCATGGGAACGTCGATGAAACTGCCGCCGGCCATAAACGCGTTGATACAAGCCGGCATTCCCCCGACGATCAGGTATTCGCGGAAAAGGCCCTGTGCTTTTTGGTGCAGTGCTTCCGGCAAAGGCTCCATGGATTTGAAGGAATTCCAAATCTCGCCGCACAGCAGCTCCTCTTCCCTCGCGAGAAGGTATTCCTCGAAATCAAGCGGATACAGCTGAAGGGTTTCCACTTTGCCTACGGGAAAAGAGGTTTGCCGGCGGTTGACCGCCACGCCCAGCAGGCTGCCTGCCGCGGCAATATGGACCTCCGGCGTCTCCTCGCAGAAGTATTTCAGGGAAGTCAAGGCCCGTTCGCAGGACTGTACCTCGTCCAGGATGACGAGCGTTTCACCGGGAATGATCTTCCCGCCCGCTGAGGATTCCAGGTAACGCAGCAATTTTCCCGGCGCGATGTCCTCATTGAAGTACGATGCGATCGCCATATTGGTTTCCAGATTCACATAAACGACGTTTTTGAAGTGCTCCCCGCCGAACTGCCGGATGGTGTATGTTTTCCCAACCTGGCGCGCGCCGTTGACAAGCAGGGGCATCCGGCCGGCGCCCTTGTTTTTCCAGGCGAGGAGCTGTGCTTCGATCCTGCGTTTCATTTTCATCACCCCGCGCTGACAGTAACAGGATCAGATAATTAAGTCAAGAAAAATCTGTTGACAACGTATTTATATCGACTTAACTGTCAGAACTTCCCTTCAAGGGAGACCGCCGGCCCGTGGAGACAGAGGGACGGTTCCTCGTCTTTCATTCTTTCTGCAGGAATTCCGCAAGGCATAAGCGCAAGCATCCCGGGGCGGAGCAGCCAGGCGGCAAGGCAATGCCGGCAGGCGGACAGGGAAGCGTTCCCGTGGCTCAGTCCCCGTGTCTCAGCTCCTCCTCCCCGTACTGCCAGGCCCAGGCATAGCCCAGGCTGTCCGCCTTGAGGTCACAATCATCCAGCTGCTGGCGGTATTCGTGGCCCCACAT
>CAYGNV010000159.1:0-5733 GCA_964351355.1 uncultured Smithella sp. | reverse complement strand
TTATTTATGTTTATTCACAGAAGGAAGGTTCTCTTGACCTGAATTTTCGCGGGTCAACAAAGGCCGTTGAGCCGCTCCAGGGTATGTTTGCGAATGCTATTCTCAAACTCGACGAGCTGCCGCCTGATCCCAAGGATGAACGTATTTACGATCTGTCTTTGCTGCTCCGGAAAGATTTTGACTTTATCTATGACGTTGGCAGCGGCATCGTAGAAGTGATGATAAAGAAACTGCGACTTTCTTCGCAGGTTAAGAAAGGGGAGCGGATTACGCTGGAAGCCGATCCGTCGCAAGACTCTGACGCCGTCTATGATTTACTCGATCAGATCGGCAGGGCCATCCCTTTGAATATGTATAACCTCACACAGGTAGAACTGTCGGCGTCAATTAGCGTCGATCCCAATAAGCCGGCAAAACAGATTACCTTTCGAATTACGTACCCCAATTCCTGTTCGCTTAAATACGATGAAATTGGGCTAAAACTGCGCAACATGCTGGCATTATCCGGGATCGAGCCAAAAGAACCGGTGAAAAGCAGTAAAGGAAAAAAGCTGGAAGTAACGTATGACGGCGATTGATACATTGCTGGTACTTCTGAACCGTGTTGGCGCATGCCAGGGCAAAGCGGTTTTCGTCAACGATGAAGAGTTGCTCCAATGGCCAAAAGCGGCAACTAAGGCCATGAAATCCCAAAGGCTGATCGTAAAAGCACAGCCGGCATCCAGCGCTGTTTGTCAGGGGTGTGAAAATAATTGTGTCATGCCGGTGTATAGTTTGTCTGCGACAACAGGAATAACATCATCATTTATCGTTTGTGACAAGCGGCACGATATTAACCGGGTGCCGATACCTGCTGAACGATTGACACAATGGCAATGCAATGCTGATCTCGTATGCAGGTTTATCTCGACCAGCCTGGCTTTGCGTCAGACTGTCAAGAAAACGGATAATAGCCGATGGGAAATCGGTATGGTCTCCGGGGATAAGCGCAGTCAGATGCTGTGCCTTGAAGTTTCTGGTACATTGACGCTGATTGCCGGGGGCAGTAAAATTCCGTTGGCCGAGTGCATTGAATTTCACGATGGTGCTTATGCGCTCGATGATGCACAGATCCGACGGCTGGTGGATTCCGCCACGACGGCAGATGAACGATACACGCCAAGCAGCACGAGACGTGAAGCCCGCAAACTGGATACGCAAACGATGTATGAGAGCTGGCAGAAGGCCTATCGAGATTTACGAAGGGAAAAACCGGGTATGTCTGAGGTCTGGTACTCTCGGCAGATTGCTAAAACAGAGATTGGAAAAGGCCGCGATTCAGAAACCATCCGCAAGCATATGAAAAAGTAAGAAAGGGTTTATCCGTCTGATGCCTACTTGCAAGAAATGAATTTTTTCATGTACTTGTTGATTTTGACAAAAAAGGAAAATAATTATGGCAGTTAACATCCTCGATTTTAAGACTGACCTTCGAGTTGCAGCGGATTTTATCTTATCAACCAGTTTATGCAGGAAGGCCTTGCAAGCATCATTGCCTGGGGGTACGGCAAATATCATCAGGGATATTATCCATACGATTGATCAGCTTGTTCAGAGTTGTCATCTTCCTGAATTTACTGATCACGGGATTTCGCATCTAGTCAGTTTAATAGATAGAGCCGACCAGTGGACGGTGGGGGATGACAAATATTTAGTAGAATTGCTCAATTCCGATGAAGCGGCCATGCTGATCCTTGCCATACTTACACATGACTTGGGAATGCTTTCGCAAGACCCATTGGACATGGAAACAGTGCAATCAACAAAGGGGATGTCCAATGTAGCCAGTTGGGTCAGGAAAACACACTGCAAACGCTTGCGGCGCTTATTAAAGCGGATCTTGGAGGTTTCGGGATATACGGAATTTGCGCAATCTCATTTTTTTAATCTGCTCTGTCAGATCGCCATGGCCCATGAAGAATGGTCCTGGCAGAAAAAGCCGCAACACTATCCCAACATAAGAAAAATTGCGGCTGACGTAATGGCTGACGATTATAAAATCTCTGCTGATCGCGCATGTGGTATTGCCGCAGTCGTTGCTGTCTGTGACATATTAGATGAAGATTATCTAAGATGCGACACAGAGACACTGCTTCTTCACAGACAGGGAAACGTTTTGAACAAGGCACATTGGATTCGTCACCTGTTGACGAAGGAACGCGTATACATCAAGAAGAACAGATTTAGCGTTACATTTAGATGGCTGCAATATGAGAAGGATCAGAGAGGATTGCCGATCGTGGATGATCCGAGCGGCTGCCAAAGCGGGTCAAGACGCAAAATCGCACTCGACGCCTTGAAAAATCAGTTTTCATCCGCACTCTTATACAACGACAATCTATCAGCGCTAAAAGCAGATCTGGGTGATCCCTCATACATAGAAGAAGACGAAATGGTACCGATCCCATGGAACTTACCATCATTACGTGATTTTTGGGGTTGCGCACCCGAGCGTCTTTTACAGAGTGTTTTTTCATTTGCCAGAGAGCCCGATGATGAGATCCTTAAAAAATGGGGGAAAATGACAGGGAATGCATCATTCAAAAAATTAGATCTTGTAAATTATTATCGACTGATTGGGGTATCCGATGAGCGGCCAGAACCTCTTTTTGATGAAGAAATTACTTTTAGAAGCATTTTCGAGGCCAACTTATGACAACGGAACTTTCACATCGTGAGGCGGTTAAATATTTACGAGATTCGGCAATCAGAGCTCATCTTGATGGACAGGGCGCCAAGGCACGTCAACTCGCCGCGATAGCTTTGAGGAAGGAAGCAAACAGGGGAGTAATTCCTGTTGTCCCTCTTGAAGACCTAGCTTGGGCCTTTTTCCTGATAATCTATTGGATGTTGGAGGAAGAGGATTTCAGTATCGTCCTTGATGGAGCTTGGGAGTCGTTCAACAAGAAACAACAGCAAGAAAAGAAAACTGGCACAATAACCACAGATAATGAGGCGTGGCACGCAATAATTAGATTTTTTATGAATGCCTTAATGCCCAATGGAAATGAATGGGAGTCAGATAGAAAGGCACTTGAAGAAATTCCTCGTTCTTTTTTCGGCGTGAGAAAAGATCAATACACCAATGAAGTCATGTCTATGATTCTCCCACTTGTTATTGACTTCGTCCATTATCTTTATCCCGATAAAATTAAGGACAGCCGTTCAAAGGTTTTTGTTTGGCATTCCCTTAGTTGTCAATGGGCATCTAATGCAGCTACCGAGAAAAATGAAGATTTACGTAAATCATTGGACACAAACAGGGAGAGAATAGAAAAACAACATTCATGTCTTGTTGCACCGGGCTCATTTCCTTATCATGCTGGAAACGCGTTAGAAAAACTTTGGGATGCATTCTATAAAATAGATATTGATGAAATGAAGAAAGCTCTTCCCGAGTTAACAAAACTGGTCTACAAGGATGAAGGCAAATTCTATCCTGTTCAAAGCCTCATTAACCTAACCAGGTTTGCCATAGGGTGGGACACTGACCAATTCCCCGGCGTATATAGGATTCAAAGATTATACATGGAAAATCCGCAGTGGCTATTCAGCAGGCTGCGACTCATGAGATTTTCCGAGGTATTGAATGATGCTTACTTTGAAATTAAACAGAAAAATTCCGTTGGAGCTAAGGCTGTCCAAATCTGGTGCTGGCCTCTCGTTTCTGAAATCATTGCTCTCCAGAACTGGGATCTGGGAAACTACCTGAAGTCAATAAATATGCAAAGCGAAGCTTGGCTATTTTTAGGACTTTTTGCTGTTGATCACAAAACAGGCCCGCTGTCCGATAATGATGAAAATAATATTATAACTGGCATATATCAGGCCGTCAAAGGAATGACCTTACAAAATGAAAAAGGTAGGCGTTTTAGCGACATCAGCAGAGCATTCTTGAATCTTGAATTGAATGAACATTCAAGCACTAAAATTGATGGTCTCCTCGAATTAATCATAAAGTCGGTACGGCCAATTGAATTGCGTAGTGCTGTAAATCTATTTAGTATTATGGGTGACGCAATAACCAAGAATCGATGGGAAGATGTTTTCAAAATTTCAATAGAATCCTTCTCAGCAAAAAATAGTGGCACTGATTTGAAAATGCTTAACTGGTGGGATAACGTCTTCAAATGGGTGGACTTGGATAAAACAGCCTGGGATATTGTTGATCCATTATTAACCAATTTTTTCCATAATGCTGTTTTCTGGAATGTTTCTAATGCAATGCTTAAAGAGGCATTGATCAAGGCACCCAGAGATCTCGCTAATAAATGGGCGAACATTATTGCTGAAAGCCGAAACAAAGATGACCTTTATCCATATGGGATGTCGATTATATATAATGCTTCACTGAGGCGAGCAGATTTGAATGAATATGCTTTACGGGTTCTTGATTTTTTAAAAGATGATCCCGCATTAGCTGACCAAATGGCATATGATCGCAATTTATTACTTGCGGCAAGGGAAAACAAGGACACGGTAAGTGAGGCACCCGAAGGAAAAGAGTTAAGAGCAGAATTGATTGAAAAACTTCTGCGATATAGTCAATCTGTGGCCGATAGAAAGACAAAGCCTCCAATTCAGATTGGAGGCCTGCCGTTTCAATGGATGCCCTTTAAGCGTATAAGTTGGTCAGGACTTGGCCTGGATCAATGGAATCGCATTGATCAAACAATGAAAACTGCCATTAAAAATCCATATAGTTCCGAAGGTGATTTTATATCTCTGATCTTGATCTGGAGTATCATAGCCAGCCATCAGAGAAAAAGCATCATTGATGAAGCAGGCAGTTGGTTGATTGATTTATGCCGAAATTTCCAATCAAAGAAAGAGCATATTCCCGGCACTAACGGTCCATTTTCACGAATGTCAATTATATCAGACCTAAAGGATAGTTCTCGGTTTGTCATAATTGGAGCATTGTCACATTTCATTCATATGGTTTCTCCATCTGTTGCTAATGATATGCTTTCGTGGATTCAAGATGAGATTCCCGAGACGGAAGAAGCTAATCTCTCGACATTATGGGAAATGCTCTTTGCCCTTTATATTACAGGAACTCGTGTTCAATCTTTTTGGGCACTTGATGCTTTTAAGGCAATCTATGCCCGGACAGCCAGTAATCCTCAGCTATTAGCGGATATCACTAGGAAAACTTATGATGTCTTTATTACACCCCATGGAAAGAAAAAAGCTCAACGCCTGGTAGAAATACTGAAGTATAAGAAAGACATTGATCCAATATTGGATATATTGGATAAGATCATAGGGAAACTTGTCCAAGCGCCACATCCCGACGGTCGAAGAGCAGTAGCGATGGTTCTCAATCTCTTCACTGAAATGGGTTGGGTAAACGAGCAAAGAGGCAAATGGATAGCGCGTCTTAAAAAAGACCCACGAGCACGCGTTTCTTCCGTCTGATTATCCAAAAATAGTTGGGCGGAATTTTTTCGCCCAACTATTACTATCTTCAACCCCCTATTTTCTTAAACATTTTCTTGCTAAGCATCATTTGAATCACATCCAAAACGCGCATCTCTGAAATACTTAATAATCTGATTTAAATAAGAAAATCACAAAACGATGTGGCTTTGCGAAGGTATTGTATCGCCCAAATCGCACACCTACGCTCCGTCTCAAGAGTTCCAAAAACCATCAAGGAGGTTTGAAGATGAAGCGTACGATACTAAGAAT
>CAYGNV010000158.1:0-5789 GCA_964351355.1 uncultured Smithella sp. | reverse complement strand
CTTCCCCGCCGCGCACCATACGTTGATGCCCTTGGTATCCAAAACCAGAATCCAGACATTGCATCCCGCGAGCGCCTGCCGCAGATAGTCAAAGCTCATTTTGTAATTGGCGGTAACCAGGATGGGCGCTTGAGCATCCGGATGGCCCAAGGCATAAAGTCCGGGATCAATGGTATAATGCGCCCGACCGGCGCCCAGGCGGGCCTTGATTGTTCCCCACCGGTCATGCCGGGTCAGTGCTGATGATACTTTGGGCAGTTCGCCTGTCGGCGTGGTCATCGATCCAGAGACAAAAGATTGATCCAGCCGGGGCATGGCATGTACAGCATTGGGTGCGGTGCTTGTGCCGCACCCGCAACTGATCTGTTCTTTGATGACCGGAAATTCAAATTTGTCGGCCAGACTAAGATTCTTTTTATTTTTCTCCATATTTGATGCCCCCGATAACATTAACTACAACAATCAAACGTGCCGGATGCGTTTTTGATGGCACTGATAAAAATTTGCACCGCCTGCAAAATAATCTCCTTCTTGTTCGCCGGCAGATTGTCCGCAACCTTACTGAAAAAATCCTCAAGGCAGATCTGAACCCGGTGATGCGTTTCCCTGCCGTTTTTTGTGAGTGTCAGAACAAAGGCTCTGGAATCAGCAATAGACCTTGCCTTGCTCAGAAGGCCTTTGGCGAGCAGAGGATTCAGCAGACGGGTCGTCGTGCTTTTTTCCACGGCCAAAAGCAAGTGCAAATCCGAAATCTTGAGCTCCTTATTTTTGGCGACGGCATCCAGGATGACAAACTGATGAAAAGTCACCCCGCCGCAGAAGGCTGTATCCTGCCTGCAACATCGCGTCGCCTGCACAAGCCCGATGAAAACATCGATTAATTCGATTTGATGATCCTTGTTCTTTTTCATAATGGTTGTATTATGCAACCATATTTTGATTTGTCAAGAGGAAAGGTTGGGAAGGAAGGGGGTATCGGCGTATGGGTGATGGGTAATAATCATTTAAATATGAATGTAAAAATGTTATTCTAACGATACATGGTTACGAAAAACATGTCAGGTTCCGAAAAAATTTAAAATTTGAGTGAAAGGAATGGTCATGAAAAAACACCCTGAAGTTGCCGAGGCAAAATTTGTGGAAGGCTACAATTGTGCACAGTCCGTTTTGTTTTCCTTTTGTGATAAATTGGGGCTCGACGTGGATAATGCCTTAGCGCTTTCGTGCGGTTTTGGCGGCGGCATGGGGCGCATGGGCGAGGTCTGCGGCGCCGTATCGGGCGGAATTATGGCGCTGGGCCTGAAATTCGGCAGGAGAGAAAAGGATGAACGCGCCCAAACGGATATTGCGTATGCGAAAATCCGCGAATTCATGAATCGTTTTTCCGCTAAACACGGCTCCTGCCTTTGCCGTGAATTATTAAGCGGTTGTGACTTGAGAACGCCGGAGGGACAGGCCTATTTTAAAACCAACGAATGCTTCAATTTGGTTTGCCGCCCTTGCGTGCGGGATGCCGCCGCGATGGTCGAAGACATGATAGCTTCCCGATAAGTGCGGGAACGGAGCAACGGCTCACTGTTGTGCCTTGATTCTTATTTCATTGACAGGCATCCATCCTTTCCTTATACTGCCGGTCAGGTAATTTGGAAAAGGAACCTTTTATGACCATTAACCTTAAAAAAGAAGAGCATATTCTGTTGATCGAAGTCAATCGTCCTGAAAAATATAATGCCATGTCGCAGGAGATGTATCACCAGTTGGCTCGCGCCTACTTCAGCCTGGATGCGGATGCCGAAGCGCGCGTGGGTCTTGTGTATGCCGTAGGGCCTCATTTTACTTCCGGGCTGGAATTAACAGACTGGGGAGGCACATTTGATGCTGGCAAAGGCTTCCCTTTCGTCTTCGAAAATGAAATTGATCCGTTTTATATGATGAGCGATGCCCGCTGCCGCAAACCCATCATCATGGCCGTCCAAGGCTATTGCTATACTTGGGGTTTTGAGATGATGCTCAATACGGATATTCGCGTGGCGGCCACAGACACCCGGTTCGGCATGCTGGAGGTGCGCCGTGGTTTTTTTCCGGCCGCCGGAGCAACGATCAGACTACCCAAAGAAATCGGCTGGGGCAACACCCAGCGTTATATGCTGACCGGTGATGAAATGAATGCGGCAGAGGCTTACCGCTTGGGACTGATTCAACATCTGACCGAGCCGGGCCGGCAGTTAGAAAAAGCCCTGGAGCTTGCCAGGCGCGTGGCTGCCGCCGCTCCGCTGGCTGTGCAGTGTGCTTTAAAATCGTGTCGCGTGGCCGCCCTTCAGGGCGAAGAAGCCGCCAAGGCTATGATTTATCAGGATGTAGCGGAAGTCATGAAAAGTGAAGACATGCGGGAAGGTCTGCAATCTTTCATCGAACGCCGGGCCGCCGTATTTAAAGGGAAATAACTATTTTAGGAGGTAAGGAAAGTGAATTTTGCACCCACGGAAGAACAATTAATGGTCAGAGACATGGTTCGGAAATTTGCCGAATCGCAAATTAAACCGGTTGCAGCTGAACTGGATCACACACACCGTCACCCCGAAGAGATTTGCCGGAAGCTTGGCGAAATGGGCATCATGGGCGTGTCCGTTCCCACCGAATACGGCGGGGCGGGCATGGACAACGTGACGTATGTCATGGCTATGATCGAGATCTCCAAGGCCTGCGCCAGCTGCGGTGTCATCGTGTCCGTCAACAACACACTGTATGGCCATCCGGTCAAAACCTTTGGAACGCATGAACAGAAACTGAAATTTCTCCAACCCGTGGCGGGCGGCGAAGTGGAAGGCTGCTATGGACTTACGGAAGCGGGCGCGGGTTCCGACGCGGCGGCGCTGCGCTGCAAGGCGGAACTCAAAGGCGACAAGTATATCGTCAACGGCACCAAGACGTTTATCACCAACGGCAATGTGGCGCGCTACTGTGTGTTGGCGGCCACAACCGATACATCACTGGGCTATAAAGGCGTCATCAATCTGATTGTCGATTTAAAGGAAACCCCCGGTTTTAAAGTGGGCAAGATCGAAGAGAAACTCGGCATCCTTGCTTCCGGCACATCGGAACTGGTTTTTGAGGACGCGGAAGTGCCGGCGGCCAATTTGCTGGGCAAACACGGTCAGGGTTTCCAGCAGATGATGGCGGGGCTCAACGCCGGGCGCATCGGCATCGGCGCGCAGGCCTGCGGCATTGGACGCGCCTGTCTGGAAGATTCCGTCGCATACGCCAAAGAACGAATCCAGTTCGGCAAACCCATCGCCGTCAATCAGGCCATTCAGTTTAAACTCGCGGATATGGCCACGGAACTCGACGCGGCGGAACTCCTTTTATTGCGGGCCGCCTGGTTGGAGGACAACGGTTATGACTTTGAAAAAGAATCGGCCATGTCCAAATACTTCGCCTCGGACGTCGCGATGCGTGCGTCTATCGAATGCGTGCAGATCTTCGGCGGCTATGGCTATGTGAAGGAATATCCTGCGGAACGTCACATGCGTGACGCGAAAATCTGCCAGATATACGAAGGCACCAACGAAATCCAGCGCGTTGTCGTGGCAAGAAAACTATTGGGGCAGAGGTAGAAAAGACTTTTTCCCCTAAAGGGGACATGAGGCTGATACCACTGCGGGGCACACGAGACCGAAGGCTGTAAGGATAAACGGAGCGCGTGGCTCGTGACGCATGAAACGTTAGGAGTGGGGGCGGGGTCATCATCCCGCCACTACTCGTTTTTCTGTTTTCCGGAAAAATACTCGCTTCAATAATGAAGGGTGATTTCATGTTTAGATTAACACTTGATTATCCAGTTTATTCAATTGACCAACACTTGCTGCTTCCGGCCGGAACCACTCTGTCGGAAGATGATTTTCATGCCCTCGTATCTTCCAGCAGCCCTGATTATAAAAAAAAATATCCCCTAATGCAGTTTGGGACGGTAAAAAAAGACATCATGGATTTTATCCATCAGCCTCCCGGCAACACCGTTTTCAGGAACAAGAAGGAACTTAACGAAATTATTTACTTAATGCAGCAGGTAAGGCTTCCCTTGCCTGAGCTGGATTCTATAGAATATTTCAAACAGCATGATTCTTATACCTACCGCCACGTCTTGATGGTTTTTGCCTATTTAACCCTTCTCTCCAGGGAACTTGTGCCCGATTACAAAGCCAGGATAAAGCAGATGGGAACAAGTCCACTGCATGACATAGGAAAAGTATGCGTTCCCCTTGAAATATTAACGAAGGCATCTCCTCTTACGCGCGACGAAAGAAAGAACCTGGAACATCACACAACAGCGGGATATATTCTCCTGTGCTATTACTCACAGAACGTCAATCACATTGCCGCCCACGTCGCCAAAGATCATCATGAGAGGAGCGACGGTTCGGGATATCCCCGGGGCATACGGCTGCGCGACCCGATAGTCGAGATCGTGGCCATCTGCGATATCTATGACGCCCTTACGTCCAAGAGGCCTTACCGACCCGTGTCATTCGACAATCGCACGGCCCTCGAGCATATCACGCAGATGGCAGAAAGAGATGAAGTGAGATGGGAAGTGGTTCAGGCGCTGGTAGCCCACAACCGCAAGGGGAACCAACACTTCACTGAATGTATCATATCCGTGGATAAAAGAGGTATCATCCCACCGAACAATGCCTATGGCACCCTCGCTGATTAGCTCCGGCACATGCTGGATTCGCCGGATTCCGCGCTTCGCGTTCCACCCTTAAATTTTAAGGGTTAAAACTTAAATCTTTCTTTTGTCCAACACCCGGCTGGCCTTACCGTCGGAGCGCTGGATGGTTTTAGGCGCCACCTGTTTGGCCTGTTCAAAACTCTTCAGTTGATAAAAACCAAGGAATATGCAACATTATTGTAAATAGGAAAAATAGCCATGAAAATAGCTGTTTTAACGGGTGGAGGCGATTGTCCGGGCCTCAACGGCGCGATCAAATGGGTGACCAAAACGGCCCTTGATCCTCTTCTCGCGAAGAAACGGTCCGTCACATTCGACGTCATCGGCATCCGGGGCGGGTGGAAGGGCCTCGTGGAGGTCGATCCGGATAGTCCGGAAAGCCTGGCCCGTCACACCATGAAGCTCGACGAGGAGATTGTGCGCACGTGGGACCGCTACGGGGGAACAAATCTCGGAACGTCCCGGACCAACCCCTTCAATGCAAAGAATGACACCTCGCTAAAAGTGATGGACAATATCGATAGGCTTGGCATCGACGTCATTGTGGCCGTCGGCGGCGAGGATACCATCGGCGTGGCCTCCAAGCTCCATCGGCTGGGCATCAAAACCATCGGCATTCCCAAGACCATTGACGGCGATCTTGCAGGCACCGATTATTCATTGGGCTTCGATTCGGCGGTGAATATCATCATGGAAGAGATCGATCGCCTCCGGACAACCGCCGGGTCCCACAACCGGATATTTGTGGTGGAGACCATGGGCCGGCATGCGGGCTGGCTCGCTCTGCGCGGCGGCGAATGCAGCGGCGCTTATATCATTCTGATCCCCGAGTACTGTTTTGATATGGAACGGGTCTGCGATCTTCTCGAAGAACGCCGTGGCCGGGAGATTCAGTACAGTATCATCGTCGTTTCCGAGGGCGCGACCATGACCGTCAATCGAGAATTCTGCAAGGACAATAAGGTGGATGAGTTCGGCCACCGTTCACTGGGGGGCATTGCCGCCTATATCGCGAAGGAAATCGAGGGGAAAACGGGATTGGAAACCCGCCATGTCA
>CAYGNV010000157.1:0-5806 GCA_964351355.1 uncultured Smithella sp. | reverse complement strand
GTCTTCTTTCTTGAGTTCAGCCATTCAATGAAGTCATCACCAATTGCCCTTTCATTTTTTTCTTGAAATTTATCCATGTAAATATCCTGAAGAATAGTTGGTTGTCAGGCTAAACCTACCCCAGTTTAACGGACACTTCAATAGAAAATAAAGACAAAGGAACACTAGGGGATGTACTTCAAGGTTAATTCGGGGGACATAACATTTAATTCAACTCCCCTGTAATTGTGGAATGCCAAAGAGCAATTACGATACAATCTCTCCATTATTTGATTGTTTTTCCAACGACAATATCTTTCTGCCTCTGCTTTTTTGCTAAATCTTTTTCCACATAAATTTTCCGGCCGGTTGCCGGGTTGATTTCCGTCCAATACATGAGTGCGGAGGTGGTGGAGGGCAGGGGTGTGAAAATCTGCACCTGTTGAGGTGTTGTGTGCAGTTCGCGTGTGGCGAAGGATTTCAAGTCGCGCATATCTTCTTCGATGCAGCCCGGATGAGCGGCGATAAAATAATAGGTCAGAAATTGTTTGAGCCCCGCTTCCGCATTCATTTTTTCAAAAAGGTTTTTAAAGTGGACCAGCGGCTGCGGCTGCGGTTTGCCCATGAGCTGCAGTACGCTGGGGGATGTATGCTCCGGCGCGATTTTCAACTGGCCGGAAACATGATGTTTCACCACCTCGCGCATATAAGACGCGCCGTGTTTTTTATCCGCCAAAACCAGGTCATGACGGATGCCGGAAGCGACAAATATTTTTTTGACGCCGGGAATTTTGCGCAGGTTTTGCAATAGTCGAAGCTGCCGTGAATGATCGGCTGGGAGAGAGGCACAAACCTGCGGATAGAGGCATCGTTTGTCGGGGCAGGCGCCCTTGGTCTGCTTGTGTGAGCAGTCGATGCCGTACATATTCGCCGTCGCGCCGCCGACATCCAGAATATAACCTTTAAAGTCCGGGAGCGCTGCTATCTTTCGGGCTTCAGCCAGGATGGATGCTTCGCTGCGGCTGATGATGGTCCGGCCTTCGTGCAGAGCGATAGAACAGAAATGGCATTCACCGAAGCAGCCCCGGTGTGTGGTCAGCGAGAAAGCAATGGTGTCCATCGCGCGAACTTGACCCTGTGCTTCGTAAAAGGGATGGACGCGGCGTGAAAATTCCAGCGCGTAAACGGCGTCAAGTTCGGCAACGGAAAGATGCGGTTGGGGCCGGTGATGCACCAGATAGCGGTTGCCATGTTTCTGATAAAGGCCGCACGCCGTGGCCGGGTCATTGTTGGAATAGAAAATCTGAAACATTTCCGTGAATGTTTTTTTGCCGGCGGTAGCATTTTCGTATGAAGGCAGTTCCAGATAGCCCGGCGGCGGCTCGCTTTCAATCGTGCAGGTGCCTCGAATGCTCCGAATATCTTTTCCTGCTTGAAGCCGCCCGGCGATTTCGACAACAGCTTTCTCCGCCATGCCGTATGCGAGAATATCAGCGCGCGCATCAAACAGAATTGAGCGGCGAATCGAATCCGACCAGTAATCGTAATGCGCGATGCGACGAAGGCTTGCCTCAACGCCGCCTAAAACCAGCGGTTTTGTGTTCTTAAAATGTTGCCGGATAAGATTGGCGTAAACGATAGCGGCGCGGTCGGGACGGCGGTTATTTTTGCCGCCGGGGGTCAGATCGTCCTCGCGCCTCTTTTTCCTGGTTGCCGTATAATTGGCGACCATGGAATCCATGCAGCCGCCGGTGATGCCCCAGAACAGGCGTGGTTCGCCCAGTCGGCCGATATCCGTAGCGTTTGAAACATCCGGCTGTGCGATAATGCCCACACGATATCCCGCAGAAGCCAACACCCGGCCGATGACGGCCACACCGATATGGGGACTGTCAATATAGGTGTCGCCTGTGACCAAAATGACATCAAGCTGGTTCCAGCCTCTTTTTTTTAATTCTTCGGAAGTTGTCGGAAGAAACATTTTAAAGGATACCGATCATCATCAACCCCAGCGTCAGCGCGGATAGAATGGCGAGCCCTGAGAGCCGCCCTATCCATCGGTGCAAGCTTAGCGTGGCTGGTTTGTTCGCAGCCTTAAAGGAGTAAAAACCGAGAGACAGCGCAATGGCTGCAAGGATAAAGGCGATAAGCCCGATCCACGGGTGGAGTCCCGCCAGATGATGGCCTGCGGACGTCACAACATTGGCAAAAGCCATTGCAGCGCCGGCGGCGAGTAGGCAAAAACCAATTGTGTTGAAACTTTTATGCCATTTTAACCAGAATTTCTTTTTTCGCCCAAACATGGCCGTGCCGACACCCGCGATGAGACACAACGCGGCGGCGATCATCAGGGACAGATGGGCAACGATCAGCATGGTATTACCTCCGATTATTTTTGGGGTCAGGTGGCTTGATAACGAAGCCTAAAGCGCCAGTTCCATCGACTGACAGACGGCAAAACATTTAAGTGCGCTTTTCCGCTCGTTGATGATGCGCTGAGATAAGGTGACGATGTCGTCAATTTCAGCATCGAGACGGTCCTGGTTGTGATGGAAAAGCCCCAGTTGCTTGACGCCGGCGTCCAGCGCGAGTTTTACCGCCTGTTCGCTGGTGGAATGCCCCCAGCCGCGTTTTTTGGGATATTCCTCATCGCGATATTCAGCGTCATGAATCAGCAGATCGGCGCCACGGCAGAATTCGAGATAGTCGTCATACGCAAGCCCGCCTTCATGCTGAAGTCCGAGTTCGTTGTCGGTCAGAAAAACAAAGCTTTTGCCGGCCTCTGAAAATTTGTAACCGGTTCCCTGGTTGGGGTGGCTAAGCGCAATCGGCGTGATCGTCATGTCGCCCAGTTGATAGGTGTCCCCACAGATATCCGCGTAATCAACATTGGCGTGAATGTCATCGTAGTTAATGGGGAAGTAGGGAGCGGACATGACCCTTGCCAGCATTTCCTTGATGGAATCCTGGATAAATGTGCAACCCCAGACGTTTAAATTGGTTTTTTCGAAATAGAGCGGTTTGAAAAAAGGGAATCCCATAATGTGATCCCAGTGAGCGTGCGTCAGGAGCAGGGTGAAATCATGCCGACCGCAGGCCAGAAAGGCATTGCCCGCTTCGCGGATTCCCGATCCGGCATCAACCAGTAAAATATCGTCACGTTTGTTCCTGATTTCCAGGCAGGTTGTGTTGCCGCCGTAGCGCAAATAATTCTTCCCGGAAACAGGTATGGAGCCTCTGGCTCCCCAGCAGCGTATAATCATAGTTCTCCCTTTGCCGGATAATCATACAGATTATTTATTTTTTATCAAGCATGATATAATAAAGCTGCGGTTAATACTTGCCATTGAATGAAAGACCATTATCTTAAGCAAAATACGATTTTAATCCCGCTGTTGCGGGACGAGCTTCGATTCTCCGCAGCTTGCTGCGAGGTGGTTGATTCAGGAGGTTATTCATGAAAAGTATCAAAATAAAAGGCATGAGTTGTCAGCATTGCGTCATGGCGGCAACCAAGGCACTTGGCGCTGTTGACGGAATCAAAAATGTTCAGGTTGACCTGAAAACAGGTGTTGCGACCTACGAGGAAGTAAATCCGGTGGATGCGAAAGTAATTGCCGCGGCAATCACAAAGGCGGGTTACGACGTTGTCGGATAAAGAGCAGATCAGCCTTAATCAGGAAAAAATCACCATTTCCGTCGGTGGCATGACCTGCGCGGCCTGTGTAAGGCGTGTGGAAAACGGCCTTAAAGAAGTTGAGGGTGTCATGGAGGTCACCGTCAATCTGGCGACCGCGCGCGCTACGGTCATTCATTCAGCCCGTTGGGCAGGGCTTTCGGCGCTGGCCAACGTTGTCACTGAACACGGTTATGAGTTTTTAGGCGAGCTCAAAGATTCCTTTGACGATCCTATGGAGGAAGCTCGCGGGCTGGAGATTAAGGAACTGACCTTAAAAGTCATCTGCGGCGCGGTCCTCAGCATAATCATATTTTTCGGCTCCATGCAGCACTGGTTTAACTTTTTGCATTTTATTCCACGCCAGATGATGCTGATAGCGATGTTTGTGCTGACTGCGCCCGCCGTGTTCTGGGTGGGAAGCCGTTTTTTTGTCGGCGCCTACAAAGCAGCAAAGCAAAAAACATCTGATATGAACACGCTGGTTGCTGTCGGCGCCTTTTCGGCTTACGCCTATTCAGCGGCGGCAACTTTTTTCCCGAGTTTTTTTGAAAGAGCTGGTGTGGCGTCGCATGTCTATTATGACGGCGCGGCCATAATCATCACCCTGATCCTCCTGGGCCGGCTTCTCGAAGCCCGGGCCAAAGGTAAGACCTCGGCTGCGATCAAGAAGCTCATGGGACTTAAGCCTAAAATCGCCCATGTGCTGCGGGAGGGAGCTGAAGTCGAGGTCTCCGTGGAAGCGCTGCAGATCGGCGATGTCGTTTTGGTGAAGCCGGGCGAAAAAGTTCCCGTGGACGGAATGCTGCTAACCGGACAATCAACCCTTGATGAATCCATGCTGACCGGCGAGAGCATGCCGGTGGCCAAGGAAGCCGGTCAAAAGGTGTTTGCCGCCACGCTGAATAAAACCGGCAGCTTCACGTTTAGCGCCACGGGTGTCGGTTCCGAAACCATGCTGGCGCAGATCATCCGGCTGGTGGAAGAGGCGCAGGGTTCCAAAGCGCCGATCCAACGCCTGGCGGACAAGGTGGCCTCTGTCTTTGTTCCCATAGTATTTATCATCGCTTTTGCCACTTTTGGTATCTGGTATTTTCTCCCCGCCGACGCTACTTTCAGCCGTGCGTTAATTAATTTTGTTTCGGTGCTGGTGATTGCCTGCCCCTGTGCGTTGGGATTGGCCACACCGACGGCGATCATGGTGGGCACGGGTCTGGGCGCGCAAAGCGGCATTCTGATCAAAGGCGGCGAAGCCCTTGAAAAAATCCATAAGCTCTCCGTCGTCGTTTTTGACAAAACAGGCACGCTGACGCGCGGCAAGCCGGAAGTGACTGATGTTGTAGCCGCCGCAGGCTTTAATGAACGGCAGGTGCTGACCGTGGCCGCCGCACTGGAAAAAACATCGGAGCATCCTTTGGCGCAATCCATTTTACAGAGGGCACAATCTGAAAATATTACGATAGATCCAACGGAAAAATTTGAAGCGCTGTCCGGGTTGGGCGCTAAAGCCGAAGTTGACGGTAAATTATGTCTGATCGGCAACCGACTACTCATGGATGATCAGGGCGTTTCGGTTTCCGTCTTCAATGATACAGCGGCCAAACTGGCAGGTTCGGGGAAAACCGTTGTTTATGTCGCAGTAGAGAAAAAAATAATTGGACTTATCGCTCTGGCCGATGTGCCAAAGGCTTCCGCGCGTCAGGCCGTGGAAAGCCTGAAGCGCAGAGGGTTAAAAGTGGCGATGGTGACCGGTGATAATGCCGGTACGGCAAAGAGCATTGCCGCTCAACTGGGAATCGAACGGGTCATGGCGGAGGTCTTGCCGGGAAGCAAAGCGGATGAAATAAGAAAACTGCAAGCCCAAGGCGAGGTCGTGGCTATGGTGGGTGACGGCATCAACGATGCCCCGGCGCTGGCGGCGGCCGACGTGGGCATTGCCATTGGCGCGGGAACCGACGTGGCGATTGAAGCCGCCGACATTACACTGATCCGGGATGATCTGACGGGTGTGCCGGAGGCGATTGCACTGTCGGCTTCAACCATGCGGGTGATCAAGCAGAATCTGTTCTGGGCGTTTATCTACAACATTATCGGTATTCCAATTGCCGCAGGTGCGCTCTATCCTTTTTTCGGCATTCTGCTCAATCCGGA
>CAYGNV010000156.1:0-5809 GCA_964351355.1 uncultured Smithella sp. | reverse complement strand
CCTTACACTAATCCAGCCGCTTTTTGAAGCGGGTAATCGCACCCGAAAAAACGATCATCCCCAAGGTGCTTCGTCTTACAAAAAGCGAAATGGCTGTAACCCGCATGAGAAAACTCTTATAATGAAATTATGCTTTCCGGACGCCAGTTTTTCAAGCAGGCAATCTTTTTTTCTTTAGGCAATTTCTTGATTTTTATTTCCAGGCGCAATGCCTCGCCTTTATTCATGTCGATGCTTGTCGCCAGTATGATTACCGGCCTTCTGGCCCGGGTATATTTGGAGGCCGTTCCCCGGTTGTGGCCCATGACTCTCTTTTCGAGACAATTCGTGACGCCGGTATAAAAGCTGCCGTCTGAGCAGCGCAGGATATACACCAGCCATTGTTCATGCTTTTGTTGGTCTTTGGGCTTCATATGCACAAATTCATACAACAGGAAGAAAGATATTGCTATGGAAAGAGTGATGCATAGTAATGCTTTGACCAATCCGTCAACCCGTGTTAAGAATTACACATCGCATGTGAGGGGAGTTCAAAAATGTTAAATTTTCTGCCCGACAGGTTGGTGGGCTGTATAGCCATGTTCTTGCTGGCTTTGAATGTCGTGTTCTGGGTATCGATTTTGCTTGTTTTTTCCTTTCTCAAATTCCTGTTGCCTCTTCGTCCGCTTACCCGCCTGTTCGACAAAATCCTGCTGTGGATAGCGGAAAACTGGATCGCCGGAAACGGTTTGTGGATGAAGCTTACCCAAAAAACAACTTGGGATGTACAGGGGTTGGACAATTTAAATTACCGGGGCTGGTATCTGGTGGTCAGCAATCATCAGTCCTGGGCGGACATTTTTATTCTGCAAAAGCTGTTGAACCGGCGCATTCCGCTCATGAAATTTTTTCTCAAACGCCAATTGATCTGGGTGCCGTTTATGGGATTGGCCTGGTGGGCGCTGGACTTTCCCTTTCTACGCCGCCACAGTATTGGATATCTAAAAAAACATCCCGGGCAAAAAGGCAAAGATTTTGAAACCACACGGAAGGCGTGCGAGAAGTTTACGCACATTCCAACCAGTGTCATGAACTTTCTGGAGGGAACACGATTCACTGCAACCAAGTCCGCCCGACAGCAATCCCCTTATCAGTACCTGCTGAAACCGAAAGCCGGCGGCATTGCGCTGGCCCTGAGCATATTGGGAGACAAATTCCATTCGCTGTTGAACATTACGATTGCTTATCCGGAAGGCATTCCGAGTTTCTGGGGATTTATGTGCGGCAACGTAAGAAGAGTCGTTGTACGGATTTCATCCGTGGAAATACCACCGCATTTTCTGCATATGGATTATGAGGGCGATAAGGAATTCCAGGCCGCCTTTCAACAGTGGGTGCAGAACTTGTGGCAAGAGAAGGATGAGCAAATTATCGCATTAATGCAGGAGGCCAAAGCATGATAAAGCTTTGGCCTCCCGTATGGATTGATTGATATTTTCTAGGCTGCCTGGGGGGCGCGAGACCAACTCATCCGTCCCGCATCTTTAAACGAACGTTGACTGGGCCGTCTGGCTGACGGGGTCCGCGACGAAAACAGTTTCCTGCCGTTATTGTTATTGGGTCGCGTAAGCTGTGGGGCGCGAGCGCCCATCGATTCACAGACCGACGGGCTGACGGTTAATCCCTCAACATTCTGATATTGTAATTTATCCCCCAGCATCTTCTTCAGCGAGCGCAACAGCTCGCCATCCTGCCCGGTAATAAAAGTAAACGCATCCCCAGTCTTCATGGCGCGTCCGGTTCTGCCGATGCGATGCGTGTAAGCATCAGCGGTAGATGGCATATCGTAATTAATCACATGGGAGATACGGGTCACATCAATGCCGCGCGCAGCGATATCCGTGGCGATCATCACCTCATAGCGGCCATCCCGAAATCCATCGAGGGACTGCTTGCGTTTCTGCTGCGTCAGATTACCATGCAGCGAGGTCACTTTATGCCCGACTCTGTTTAATTGCTCGGCCAGGCTTTTGGCGCGCGATTTTGTTCTGGTGAAGACCAGCACCGACTGGGTTTGAGTCTTCTCGAGAATATCCTTGAGCAAGGCTGTTTTCTGATCCATTTGAACCGGATAAAAACTGTGAGAAACCGTCATCACCGGAGCGGTATCTCCAATCTGAATATGGATAGGATCAGAGAGCAGATCATTCGCCAGGCTGCGAATCTCGCTGGGCATCGTTGCGGAGAAAAGCAAGGTCTGGCGACGAGCCGGCAGATGCTTGACAATTCTGCGAACATCCGGCAGAAAACCCATATCAAACATATGGTCTGCTTCATCCAGAACCAGAACTTCCACCCGTGACAAATCAAGCGTGCCGCGCCCGATATGGTCGAGCAGACGGCCGGGACAAGCCGAGATGATATCGACACGGGAGCGCAATCGATTGATCTGGGTGTTGATACTGACACCGCCATAGATGGACGTGCTGCAAAGCCCCGTTTTTCGTCCCAATTGCATAATTGATTCATGGGTCTGTTCACTTAATTCCCGTGTCGGCGCAATAATCAGGGCGCGAATATGGCCCTGCTTACCTGACATCAGGCGTTGTAAAATCGGCAAGACGAATGCCGCCGTTTTCCCGGTTCCTGTCTGAGCCAACCCCATCATGTCCCTGCCTTCCATAATGGAAGGGATGGACTCGGCCTGAATAGGCGTCGGCTTCTTGTAACCGGCGGCAACGACACCGGCCAGTATTTTTTCATCTAACTTAAACTTCTCAAAACTCATTTCTTATCCTTTATTGTATGTTACCAGCATATATTATTTAAATTTAACCCCGATGCAAACCGTTATAAGGCTGGTAAAGGCAGGCCCTTGCACACGCTTGTCCGGCGCATGAAAGGCAAGTCTCAAACACGGCAACCCATCTGGATTCTATTATGATTAGCGGGATTATCCTTAGCAAATTTCTGATTAAGAAAGGTGGGAAGGTCAAAAGTTATCGCTATTCCTGAAGGGCTTCTACAGGTAATACGGATAAATAGCAAGCAATATCTTTTTATCTTCTTTGCCTGCCAACGCTGGAAACAAACGGCAAGGCTCAGCCGCAACAACAGTCCCGGAAGATGTTTTTTACTTAATACCGGCGCCACGTCCCTGATTAAGACAGGGGCATGGCATCACTAATGTTTCTTAAAGTCAGCCGGGAAGACCGACAATCTATGAACCCCCGCCGGTTCGCTGGTGAAGACAATCATGAAAGGCATTTGTCCTTTGGGCTGAATTCTGTCTTCCATCGTTTTCACGTCTTTAAGCGCCGAAAGAATCCCGTTCGCATCCAGGTTTTCCAGGTTCTCATCAATAATTATATTACCGCCGAAAGATTCCGTTGACGCCAGCAAGGACCCCTCAGCGTTATAAAGAATCGCTGCAATTTTTATTTTTGAAACAGGATGAGGTGTTGAATTTTCAGCGATGCCTTCAAGCACTCTGATGCTTCTTTCCAATTTGACATTGTAAATCAGTTTTTGTCGGACATTCACCAGATTGATCCCTTCCACGGATGAGGATGTAGCCCCCTGATCGATTTTAAAGACGGGTATATACGACTGGATGATCCCCATCGTATTGCTGCCTCTCTCAGGGTGAAGCCAGAAATATCCAATAAGCAAAGCAACCAACAGGACGATTAAAATCCATATCCTCTTGCCTGTTCCGACACTTTTCTTTTCAGGCTTGCAATCATACACATTAGCCTCATCCGCTTTCTTTCCCGGCGCAGGTTTCGTTGATTCATCTTCCGCAAAAGAGGAAGGGATTTCTTTCGTTTGGACAACATCCTTTACGGGAAGAGACGCCGCTGTTTCTGCAACGGTGGACAAAAAAGCATCCAACTCCCGCTTCTCTGCTTTTAAATCAAACCATTCTCTTTTGTTTTCCATTCAAACGTCCTTCTTTGCAGTTCGACGCGGGTTAATAGGGTACCCGCCTTTACTTTTTAACTCAAAAAAATATTGACTTCGTTTATCGATCCAAATCAGCAATTTGCTCAGCATCAATCATCCAAAAGGCCCCTGCTGACGTTTGCTTATTCGGCATTTTTAAGGATGCGAATCTCTTCCTTCAAGGCATCAAGCTCGGCCTGAAAAGTCTTCTTCATCTCATCGAGCGCGTAGGCAAACGCTTCATGAGGCGGCAGATCTTTCATGGCCGCAATCGCTCTATCCCTATCATCGTCACGTAAAGGCAGCATTTCGTCAATGGGGGTTTGCTGCATGGGAATAAGAATATCTCGAACATTAGCCTCCGGGGCTTGAATCTCTATATGGTCATTAAGATCAGTGTTTTCTACCCATGATCTATATTGCTTGATACTGTCGATTAAAAATATGTGTTTTTTGGCCTCGGTCATCCCTTCCGAAATCATAACCTTCTCCAGATGGTCGTAAACAGACAGAAGCAGGGCGATGGCATCCTGATTGGAACTGAAACCCCTGACTTGGACATACCTTCCCACAAAGCGCAGAATTCTTAAAAATCCCTGGATAATGCGATCGCCCGCATATAGCAGATCTAATTTATTGACCTCACTTTCCAGTTGTTCCAGAATCTGATCGTTGATCTCCCATTTAATGGAAAGAACAATGCTTTTCATGTTTCCTAAAGGTGCATGAAGTCCGGACAACGCGGTGAAGGAGAGATCCTCTAGGGATTTGTCGGAATTTTTGTTTTTGTCGTCATCGCCGAATACCGCCGAAAAATTTTTTTCGATTTCGGAGATAAGGGATGATCTGTTTTGCATCTGGAGTTCGCCCGAAGAGACTTCAGCTTCGCGGTTTGTTTCTTTGATATTCTGGTAGCTTCCGTTGGCTGTAACTTTTTCCACAGTCTTTTTGGATGTATCGATGTCTTTTCCTTTAATCGGGTTCGTGTCTTCGGCAAAAAGACTATCGAGACGACTTTCTACTCCCTGAAGAAATGACGACTCTTCTTTAATTGTCATTTTATGGCTCCTGTTTCAGTTGCTTTTCCAGATTAGCGTCTTAGAACTGTCTGGTCTCTATGCTCTCCCTGCGAGTTAAGAAAAGCCATGGGGCTGATACCCTGAGTAATTACGCAAAAAATTAAACACAGGCGACCAGATGAGTCAAGGTTATTTTTGTTACGAGGCTGCCCGTGAATAACTACCTGTATTGACAAAATTGTACAACACTTTTCATCATCACCAATACCGCACCCCCTATTTTGTGGCCGAAATTCAGTGGCCGAAATTCAATTGACAGACATGACCGTTCTTCATATACTCAACCACCAAAAAGAAATACCTTATCCATTAAGTGAAGAAGCAAAGAAGAAAATAGATGAATTGGCGGTATAAAGCATGTCCGGAAAACCCACTGATCCGTTACCGAAAAATGCAACAGAGGCACAGGGGCTTTTAATCAAGGCCTTCCACGAGAAATGCGGTGATGAAATTTTGCCCGCAATCGACAACATTCTCGGCCGTCAGGGACGCGCTCTGGGTCTTAAAGCCAAGAGCAAACTGTCCAATTGTCATCTATCGACTGTTGCCGCGGCTTTTACGAAAAACTTCGACCCGACGACGATCAATGTTGTCTCCATATCCGATGAAAAGTTTCATATTCAGGGGACAACATGCCCTTTCGGACTGGAAAACACATCGAGGCAACTTTGCGAAGCGGTCATGGCTATTGATCGCGAATATTTTTTTGCGGCAACGGACGGCAAGACCACCCTGGAGATTATCAAAACCAGGGCCGCTGGAGATCCGATCTGCGATACCCTTTATACCACCAAAGCTTAGGAATG
>CAYGNV010000155.1:3502-5826 GCA_964351355.1 uncultured Smithella sp. | reverse complement strand
CCGGAGACTTTCCGGATTATTCAATTATTTCAACAACAAGGACTGATGGGCGAATTAAGGCCTGAGGTCCGCAGCGCCTTGAATGACAAGGGTCGCATTAACTTTATTCTGTGCAGGCAATTGCTGACCCGCGGCATGGAGATGGGCGTCATCAAGAAGGTGAATGTCTATGAAATGGCTGATGTCATTTGGGGTTCGCTTGTCGGCATCATCCAGCTGGAAGATACCAAGTTTTATGACCACAAAAAAAAGCGTTTCAATGAAAGCACACTTCATTTGGCCGAAACATTAATTGCGGATGCAATGACAATAAAAAGCAAGGGAAAGAAAAAATGACAATGATAAGCGCAACCAGACTGATCAAGCGGGTGAGAACACAAGGGCGGCTGTCCATGACGGAGGCTGAATCGAAAAAACTGTTGAATGATTATGGCGTGCCGGTTGTTAAAGACAAGGTTGTTGGAAATGTGAATGAAGCTGTTTTGCACGCGCAAAAAATAGGGTTTCCGCTTGTTGTCAAGGGACACGGCGCAAAACTCACGCATAAAACCGAACGCGGGCTGGTGAAAACGAATCTGAAATCAGCCAAAGAAATCCGCGAGGCCTTTCATGCCATCAAAACATCCGCAGGCGAAGACTGGGAAGGATGCCTCATTTCTCCTTTTATTCAAGGCAGCCGGGAATTTGTTGTCGGACTGTTCCGGGATGCCCAGTTCGGCCCGGTGATTATGTTCGGCCTCGGCGGTATTTTTACCGAAGCGCTGGCCGATACGACTTTCCGCATCGCTCCGTTTGATGAGAAGCAGGCGCGTCAAATGATCGGAGAAATCAATTCCCAAAAGCTGCTGGGCAATTTCCGCGGCGAATCACCTGCAAACCGGAATCAACTGGTGAAGGTGCTTATGGGCTTGTCCCGTTTGGGATTGGAGCACCCGGAAATAAAGGAAGTGGACATCAATCCGTTGATTGTTACCTCGAAAGGTAACGTGGTGGCCGTGGACGCTCTGGTTGTTCTCGATGAGAGCAATATCGCTCCTGTTAACAGAAATTTGAACGAAGCGGAAACAAAGGAGCGGGCGGCGGAAATTCGTGCCGCCCTGAACGTCATGGCCCATGCCCGATCCGTCGCCGTGATCGGCGCCGCCAGGCCGAATGTAAGCGGATTTCCCGGCATGTATGGTTGCATGCGGAATTTCGGTTATTCGGGAAGGCTTTATCCCGTCAATCCGAATATTGATGAAATCGACGGCGTAAAGGCCTATCCAAATCTTTCCGCCCTGCCCGAACCTGTGGATATGGTTATCATCTCCATACCCGGCCCCCTGGTCGCGGATGCCTTGAGGGAATGTGTCGCCACGGGCAACAAAAATATTCACATCTTCAGCTCCGGTTTTAAGGAAACGGGCGAGGAGGAAGGCATTCGGCTACAGCAGGAAATGGAATCCATTGCTCTTGAGGGCGGCCTTCGCGTTGTCGGCCCAAACTGCATGGGGTTTTATGTCCCGAAAACCCGGCTTCTGACCTGGACTGCCGCCTCCACGGAAAGCGGTCCTGTTTCCCTGATCAGTCAAAGCGGGGGCAACGCCCAGGATTTTACGAATTATCTGACAAGCCATCACGGTATCCATTTCAGCAAGTCCATCAGTTACGGTAATGCTCTGACTCTGGACAGTCCCGATTTTCTGGATTATCTGGACTATGACGAGGAAACCAGGATCATCACCATGTATCTGGAGGGCGTGAAAGACGGGCGGCTCCTGCTCTCCCGGGTGAAAGAGATCAACCGCCGGAAGCCGGTGATCATCTATAAGGGGGGCCTCACGGAATCGGGCGCCAGAGCCGTCTCTTCCCACACAGGCTCCCTGGCCGGCAGTGAAAAGATATGGAAGGCCTTTTTCCGTCAAACCGGCTCCGTCCTGGTGGAATCCCTGGAAGAAATGGGCGATGTCGTCCTGGCATTTCATCACCTGGGGAAAACGCCGGGCAGAAAAACAACGGTGATTGGATTCGGCGGCGGCATAGGCGTCTCTGTGGCCGACAGCTGCTCAAAATCGAGTCTGGAGCTTCCGCCTCTTTCGACGGAACTAATCCAAAAACTGAGAAAGTTGATCCCGCCCGCAGGCGCTATGATCCGTAATCCCATTGACGCCGTTATTGCTTTCATCCATCTGCCTTATCTGGGCGAGATACTCAATTTCGTCGCCCAAAGCGGTGAAATCGATAATTTTATCATCTCCGTTCCCTTTGACTGGCTGTTCGACAAGGCGGCGGGAGGCTCTTATATTGAAACCGTCGCCGCTTATCTGGCCACGGAAGGGCGAAAA
>CAYGNV010000155.1:0-3402 GCA_964351355.1 uncultured Smithella sp. | reverse complement strand
ACGTTTGAAATAACAAATTAAAACACGGGAAGGGAGTATGCTATGAGTAATTTATTGGTAAACACAAGAGATCAGCAATTCGTTCTTTTTGAACAGCTGGGCATTGAAAAGCTGTTTGAATCAGAGGCCTTTAAGGATTTTACCAAAGATGACCTGTTAATGATCATGAACGAGGCCGAAAAGCTGGCGGTAAATGTTATTGCCCCGACCTTCAAAGAAGGGGACGAAGAAGGTTGTCATATCAAAGATGGCGTTGTCACCATTCCCAAGTGCTTCCACGAACCCTACAAGAAGTACTGTGAGGGTGGATGGCTTAACCCCATGGATTCACCGGATGTCGGTGGTCAGGGAATCCCCGCTTCCGTAGGCTTTGCCAACGTAGAAGTATTCGGCGCCGCTAACTATGCCTTTATGATGTATCCTGGCCTTACGCACGGGGCCGCCAGTCTTATTCACTCCTACGGGACCGAAGAGCAGAAAAACAAATATATGTACCGGACATTCTCCGGCGAATGGACAGGAACGATGTGTCTCACCGAGCCGGGAGCGGGCAGTGACGTCGGCGCCCTGAAGACGACAGCCAAACGGCTGCCCGACGGCAGGTTTCTGATCACAGGAACAAAATGCTTCATCTCTGCCGGTGATCACGATCTCACCCCGAATATCATTCACCCCGTCCTGGCCCGCATCGAAGGCGATCCTGCCGGAACCAAAGGTATCTCCATTTTCATCGTTCCCAAGGTCACCGTCAACGATGATGGGTCCCTGGGCGAACCCAATGACGTGAAGTGCGGCGGCATTGAGCACAAGATGGGTATCAAAGGCTCGGCCACGGCCACGCTGAATTTTGGCGAAGACGGGAAGTGTATCGGTGAACTTCTGGGCAACGAGCGCGATGGTATCAAAATCATGTTTCAGATGATGAATGAAGCCCGAATTGGAACGGGTATGCAGGGTCTGGTCAGCGCATCGGCCGCCTTTGAACATGCTGTCGCCTATGCCAAAGAACGCGTCCAGAGTGTCCCCGTATGGGAAATGAAAAACCCCGATGCCAAACCCGTCGCTATTATCAAACATCCCGACGTTCGCAGAAAGCTCTTGTGGATGAAATCGCATGTTGAAGGACTCCGGAGTCTGTGTTACTTCACCGCTTACTGCCTGGATATGTCCAGAGTAGCGAAGACCGAAGAGGAAAAAGCCAACTGGGAAGGCTTCCTGGATCTGATGACACCGGTTGTCAAAGCCTACACCACGGACAAGGGCCTCCTGGTTTGTTCAACGGCTATGGACGTTTACGGCGGATACGGTTACTGCCAGGAATATCCCGTCGAGCAGTACATGCGTGATGAAAAGATTGCCACCATCTATGAAGGAACCAACGGCATTCAGGCCCTTGACCTTGTCGGCCGGAAACTCGGTCAGCGGAAGGGCGCCAACGTCATGAATCTCTTTGGCCTCATCCAGAAAAACATCGCTAAGGCGAAAACCAATCCGGAGCTTGCCAAATACGCCGCGCTCCTGGAAGAAGCTTCCAATGCCTGCATCGAATTGACTATGTTTTTTGCCCAGTCCGGCAAAGCGGGAGATTTCCTCCTTCCCGTGCTGAACGCATGCAAATTCCTGGAACTTTTCGGAGACGTCATCGTCGGCCACTTCCTGATCGAAGCCGCCCAGACCGCCGCGGGGAAACTCGACGCCATCTACGAAGCCAATGGCGCCAGCTCCATCGGAAAGCAGAAGGGCTTGCAGAGAAGTGACAGGGAAGCCGCGTTCTACAGCGGCAGAATTGCTTCCGCAAAATTCTTTGCCAATGATATCCTGACCACCGTCAAGGCCCGTTGCGAATCGGTTAAAATGGCGGAGAAATCGCCTCTCGAAATTACTGACGAGGCCTTTGCCTGGTAGTTAACAGTTGCAAGTTATCAGGTAAACTTCTCATGGATAAAAGGGGTTGCGAGCATCGCAACCCCTTTTCTTGTGGATCTCCATCTCATCATAGCGCCCCTGCTGCATCCGCAGTCAAGCGGTTGTATAAAACAGGACATGGCCCATCATATTTTCTTCAATGGATCCGTCTCGTTTGAGTTCCTGCAGATACACATAGGTTTCATTGAGTGCCATAAACTTTTCCCAGTCGTCCCAATTGGCCGCTGCCTGGCCGATCATTTCACCACAGATGGTGTAGGTTGTCTTGGGCCGGTTACTGACGCTTTTCAGAAGCGCCTGTTTTTTAAAAGCGTGATGTGTGCGGATTTCTCTTATCCTCTCTTCGATGCTGGTCACAGAATTACCGTGTCCCGGATGGATGGTGTTTATCGGCAGCTTTTCGATGACGGTGAGCGATTCCAGATAACTTTTAAGCGGCTGAAAGATTTCATCGTAGATATTGGGGCTGAGACTAGGCGCGATGTAGGGCAGGACATGATCGCCGGCCAGCAGCAAACCCTCATCCCGAAAGAAAAAACAGACATGCCCCGCGGCATGCCCCGGTGTGAAAATGACTTCAAACGAACGATTGCCGAATGGAAGGACTTCATTTTCCTGTAAAAACGTACTGACTGCAAATTGCGGAATCCGGCTCTTCATGTCTTCAATCTCTTCGACGATAGCTTCCACATCGCGGGACGACATGCCGTGCTTGGCATAAAAGAGTCTGGCCTGCGCGATAAGATAATCCGCCTTTTGGAAGTGTGCATGAACCTGATGGGCAACTTCCGACAGATGAATCCGGGCCTTTGATTTTTCTTGAATGGTTCCGGACATGCCGCAGTGATCGGTATGCACGTGCGTAAGATAAATATCGCTGATGCTTTCTATGGAATGGCCGATGCTTTGCAAATCCGCTTCCAGCTTTTCATATGCGCCGGGCATGTGCATTCCCGTATCAAAAAGGGCAACATGACTGCCGTCAGTGAGTGCGTAGGCATGGACATGGCGCAGGCGAAAAGGCATAGGCAGCGTGATGCGGTAAAAGTTGTCGGAAATTTCAGTAATCATAGTGTATTGAAAAAAAACCTTTCTCGATTTTCATGGATGGTTATGGACGCCACACTTCAATCAGATAGGCAACAATCATGGCGATTCCCGTCAGGCTGTGCACCTTGATCATCGCCAGATTGGCCGGGGCCATTGCCAGGGAATTGTTCAGGTGACGGCCCATGACGGCAAGGGACTTGACAGCGAAAGGCAGGCTGATTAAGCCCAGAAGAACAAAAGGTGACAAAGCGTTGGCCAGCGCGGCGATAATCAGGATGCCGTAAGCGATGATCAGTCCTATCCCATAAAGAACGGCGCCCGCAAATCTCCCGAAACGGGCGACCAGATTCCATTTTCCGCCAAGTCTGTCCGCTTCGTAATCGGGAATCTCATTGATAATAATCATGGACCACATCATGAATCCCG
>CAYGNV010000154.1:0-5827 GCA_964351355.1 uncultured Smithella sp. | reverse complement strand
CCAAACCGCGCGGCTAACCTCTAACACCTAGCCCCTGCTTTGCAACAACGCAAGGGGGGGGCTATTTGACGCTTACATAATAGACATATTAAACCCTTGTTTACTGAGGATATCTTAGTTTTGCAAATTATTTTGAATTTATGCTACGTTCACTTTTACATAATCCTCTTCAGGTGTTAAATAGCCATTTGTTGCATGTACTCTCTGACGATTATAAAATATCTCATTCGGTGTTTATCATTGCGTTTATATGCGCCGTGTAGGGCCGATATCACGAGTTCCTTAGTCGTCCTCTCGCTCTCTTCTTTGTGGTTACGGTTTTCTTTCTCCAGCTTTCGAAGAGCTTCAGCGCTTGGGCTTAAGTAACCATTTTCTGGAAAAGGACCATTTGGAATATTTTTGGCTCTTGTTGCCCATGTTTACAGGGTAGTTGGTTTTACCCCAAGTTCTTCAGCCACACTACATCTCTTGTGCGGCTTCGGCTGCTAGTTGCCGTTGACGGAGTTCTTCTTTCTCCTCATTGGGTATTAACCGGTCTACCAAAAATCCCATCAGGATAATGGCAGGCAGGTTAACGGCGGCACGGGCGATGGTGAAACGCCAGCCAAGTGCGGTTGCTTCAAAGAGGAGCAGAGGAATTTTTAGCGTGGACCAGGAAAAAAGGAAGATCACAATATTAGCAAAGCGAGCTCCTTTTTTCAACATTACCACTGCCACGGGAAACGCCACATATAATGGGCCTGCTGCGGCAGCACCCAAAAGGATACTTAGGGCAATGCCGCGTGTTCCTGACTTTTCACCTAAGTGCCGGATAATCATTTCCCGGGGAACCCAAACTTCTAACAGTCCCAAGAGAATAAAAATAGGAGGAAGGACTCCCAGCATATCGCGAAAGTTTTTGCCTGTCATGGTTGCCATCGAGCGGCCAAATTCTGGATTCCAGAAACCTAAACCGAAGGCAACGAAAAGAAACAGAAAAGTAAGCCGGTAGCGCTTGATGGAGTTCATAAGATTAACCTCCCAACAATCACGGCTGCCAGAAACGAATAGAGAAAAGCCAGGCTATTACGAAGCAGGGTATAACGTTTGCCGAAGTAGCGGATTTCCAGCGGTGCGGTGATAAAGCCCACCATCATTAGTGTGGAGATAAACACTACAATCTGTTGAACCCCTGCTCCTACATCAAGCAGTGATTTCGCTAGTGGGAAGGCGATAAATCCGGGCATCAGAGTTACAGAGCCGAAGATGGCAGTAATCAGCATCCCGGTAGCTCCACTCTGTCCGCCCACCAAGGCTTGGATCAGAGAGGGTGGGGTTAACGTCAGGACAATAGCGATGAGAATAAGGATGGCTGAGAATTCGGGGAAAATATTTAGAAAAGCTTTTTTCGCTATCAATAATGATTTTTTGGTTTTTTGATGATCCTTTGTATAGGAATAGCATAGACCACCAAGGGCAGCCAGATAAAGAAATACAGTGAACATCTTAGTCACTCCTCTTCTTCAAAGGTTTTTCATAGCGAGACAGGAGTTTCTCCACCATACGCATACGCTTTGTCAGCGTCCGCATCCAAGCCATTAACACATCGATGCCATCGCTAGTGATCTTGTAGCAGCGCCGAGCCGGCCCCGCTTCGCTTGGCTCCCAATTGGAACGCACCAACCCTTCTTTTTCCATGCGCCGTAGTGTGCGATAGATCTGCCCGGGGTCCTGACAGCGGGGATCAAAGTCAAACTGGTCTAGACTGTCCATCAGTTCATACCCGTGGGAAGATTTTTCCGCTAACAATAAGAGCATGCATGGTTCAATGAATCGCTCAATTTTCCCTTCAGGACAAGGAACATCCCGCCCTGACTGCTTGGATTCAGTATCTTTCATCAATAGAATCACCTCCACACATATATGTATAACACACATAGTGATTTCCTTTATTATAAGCGTATGCTCCCTAAAAAAGCAAGAGAAATTCTGGGCGAGGGGCATGAGCTGTGGAAAAACCGGATTTCCAACATACATTGTACTTGCCGGGTCCAAAGAATCCAAAAAAGATGAAAAAAGCACTTTTATTTGCCATCCTCGATGACTACTCGAGATACATTGTACAGGCCCAGTTTTACTGGGATGAGAAACTTCCCCGTTTGGAAGACAGCTTAAAGAAAGCGATTCTTCGTCATGGTCTCTGTGAGCAATTTTATTGCGATAACGGTTCTGCGTTCTCTTCAGCACACCTTGCCCGTATCTGTGGCAAACTGGGGATACAGCTTAGCCATAGCCGCCCGTTTCGGCCAGCTGGTCGCGGAAAAATTGAGAGATATTTTCAACTCGTTGATACCAGTTTCAAGCCGGAAGCCTACCAGCAAATTGAAGCCGGCCACATCGGTACGCTGGAGGAGCTAAACAGTGCCTTTGCCGCCTGGCTGGACGGCTACTACCACATCCGCAAGCATGGTAGTACTGGTGTATCTCCCAAAGCACGACTGCAGGAAAGTCAGCGAAAAACCACTCGCGTCTCGGCTGAAAAACTGACCGACATCTTCCTGTGGGAAGAGGAGCGGACGGTGGACAAGGCTGGTTGCGTCAGCGTAGTAGGTAACCAGTATGAAGTATCCTTAGAAGGTGAAACCGGATGAGCCACAACAACCGAAACTTGAAGGATTATCCTTCTTCCAGGCGGCGGAACAACGCAGGCGAAATGAATTAAACGGTGATCCCTTTACCGTTGTCCGAGAAAGGGGTCATGGTCATGAGTAGTCCATTTAGCCGCCAGATTGATCCATCGTTCCTCTACCAGTCAAAAGGCCACAAGGAAGCCCTCGGCCGGCTGTATCTCATGGTGGAAAGCAATCTTTTGGGTGTGCTCACCGGTGAGGTGGGCAGCGGAAAGTCTACATTAATCCGGCATCTTTTTCAAAGCCTGGATGCCAAACGATACTTTCCCATCTACATGTCCATACCAGGCTTAAAACCCAAGGATTTCTACGGGGAGCTCCTGCGTCATGTAGGTGAAGAAATTCCGTTCTCTCTAGCTAAAGCAAAGCGTCTCTGGTCGGAAACATTGGAATCCCGACAAGAGCAAGGCGACAAGTCATTAATCGTTGTGGTGGATGAAGTGCAGGAGATGAGTCCGTCCATGCTGGCAGAACTTCGTTTTGTGGTAAATCACCAGATGGATTCCTGTTCGCTGTTTCCTTTAATTCTGGTTGGCCAGCCTGAGTTCCGTCGGACACTGCGTCTGAAAAAGCATGAGGCCGTAGCTCAAAGAATCCCCATGCAGTACCACTTAAGTGGCCTCAGTCCGGAAGAAACGGCTGCATACATTCGGCATCAGATGCAGGCGGCCAATCTGACAACACCCATGTTTGCCGAGAGTGCCATCTCTCAGGCCCACGCTGCCAGTCAGGGGATTCCCAGGATGATTAACCTCATTTGCAGCCAAGCATTGTATGATGCAAAGCAACGCAACAATGATGTCATAGAGGAATCCCATATTATTCGTGTTCTGACTGATCTCGACCGGCAAAGAGGTGTTATTGCTTAATCGTAGAATTTTAACCTAAACGAAGTGACGGCTGGATTCTCACTCTGCTTTCGGGTTGTCGTTCAAGCAGCAACACCATTGGCGGTGAGAATTCCGCCGTCAGAATTCGTGAGAGGCGACAGTGTAGCAGGTGCGACGCCAAGTGTTTCACTGATCTTGCTCAGCGCGCCGTTCTCAGGCGGCAACATCATACGAATTGCTGTTTCCTTTACTCTTCTTGTGTAGGCCATTAGTAATCCCCCAATCGATTCTATTTAGGATACTTTTTTTAATGGTCTACGACAACTATTGTGACACATAGGGTTATCCGAGAGAGCTTGCCAAACGCAACCTACATAGGCTTCACGGGGACGCCTATTTCAAGCAAAGACCGCTCGACCATCGAGGTTTTCGGCAACTACATCGACATCTATGACATGACCCAAGCCGTGGAGGACGGCGCAACCCGCCCAGTCTATTACGAGAGCCGAGTCATCCACCTAAAACTGGACGAAGACATCCTGCACCTCATCGATGCCGAGTACGACATCATGGCGCAGAATGCCGAGGACTACGCCATCGAAAAGAGCAAGAAGGAACTCGGCAAAATGGACTCTATTCTCGGAGCAGAGCAGACCGTCACCGCGCTCTGCGAGGACATCATCAAGCACTACGAAGAAAATCGCCAATATGAACTCACGGGCAAGGCGATGATAGTCGGCTATTCCCGCGCCATCGCTATGGCAATCTACCGTAAGCTGCTCGAACTCCGTCCTGAATGGGCGGAGAAAGTCGGCGTGGTTATGACCGAAAGCAATAAAGATCCTGAAGAATGGCGAAGCGTAATTGGCAACAAACGTCACCGAGACGTAATGGCAAAGCGGTTCAAAGACAATGACGACCTGCTGAAAATCGCTATCGTCGTAGATATGTGGCTGACAGGATTTGACGTTCCCTCGCTGGCAACAATGTACGTTTACAAGCCGATGGCAGGACACAACCTCATGCAGGCAATCGCACGTGTCAATCGGGTTTACAAGGATAAAGAAGGCGGCTTGGTAGTCGATTATGTCGGCATCGCTTCGGCTCTGAAACAGGCGATGAATGACTACACTAACCGCGATAAGAACAACTACGGAGATACGGACATCGCCAAGACTGCTCTTCCGAAGTTCATCGAGAAACTGGAGGTCTGCCGCGATCTTTTCCATGGTTTCGACTATTCCGGCTTTATGCGGTCAAACGCCAGTGACCTTTCCCGTGCTAAGGCAATCAGCGGTGGGGTGAACTTCCTGACGGCAATAGACAGACAACCAAACAGATTTATGGAAGAGACGGTATCACGCATTGCCGAGCCATCGATAGGATATGGCGACACCACAAGCCGCAAGGAGGCTTTCATCAAAGAGGCTATGCTCCTGCGTCAGGCACTATCCCTTTGCCGTTCGCTACTGACTGCGGAACAGCGGTACGAAGCTGCCTACTTTGAGGCGGTGCGGACACTCCTTACCCGCATCACGGGCGAAGGCAAGCCGCTCTCCCTGAAAGAAATAAATGCACGCGTCAACGAACTGTTGAAAGCAAGCATTCAAAGCGAAGGTGTTATTAACTTATTCTCGGACGTGAACACAGGCTTTTCCCTGTTCGACCCGAAATTCCTTGACGAAATCGCCAAGATGAAGGAGAAGAACCTCGCCGTCGAAATTTTGAAGAAATTGCTCGCCGAGCAGGTGTCCCTCTACCGCAGAACGAACCTCGTCAAGTCGGAGAAGCTCTCGGAAATGCTCTCGCGGGCAATGAAGGCGTACTTGAATGGTATGCTCTCCAACGAGGAAGTCATCGCCGAACTGATGAAGATGGCGAAGGAAATGGCGACGGCATCTGCCGAGGGTGACGCGATGGGGCTCTCCGACGAGGAGTTGGCGTTCTACGATGCCCTAACCCGCCCCGAAGCTGTCAAGGACTTCTACGACAACGATGAACTAGTGGCGATGACCCATGAACTTACGGATATGCTCCGCAAGAACCGCACCATTGACTGGCAGAAGAAAGAGTCCGCCCGCGCCGGTATGCGCCGGATGGTCAAGAAGCTGCTGAAAAAATACAAGTACCCGCCGGAAGGGATGGAGGACGCAATCGCAACCGTTATCGGGCAATGCGAGATGTGGACGGATAATTAAGGGGGGGCAAAGCGATGAACGCTTTCAAAAGCAATATCTACAAATACCTTGGCGGGACGTGCCAATACCTGATACCGCTGTATCAGAGAACTTATAGTTGGGAGTGCGAGCAGTGCGCCCGCCTTTGGAG
>CAYGNV010000153.1:1294-5916 GCA_964351355.1 uncultured Smithella sp. | reverse complement strand
TGCGCGGACTCGAATTCAAATTTTTCAATGGAGGCGTCGTAAGTCGGTTGGGCCTGCATCTTGATGAAATCGACGATTCGGGATATTTCATCATCCGACACATACGCGCCGTGAATTCGGGAGAGCTTGGACGTGCCCGGCGGAATAAAGAGCATATCGCCCGCGCCCAGCAGCTGTTCCGCGCCCGGTTGATCAATAATGGTGCGTGAATCAATTTTGGACGAAACCTTGAAAGAGATACGCGTAGGAAAGTTGGCTTTGATGAGTCCGGTGATGACGTCCACGGACGGCCGCTGCGTGGCGAGAATCAGGTGAATGCCCGCTGCCCGCGCCATCTGCGCCAACCGGGTAAGGGATTCCTCCACGTCCCGTGATGCCACCATCATCAGGTCGGCCAGTTCGTCGATCACTACAACAATATAGGGAAGTTTGACGTGTTGGAACTGCGGAGTATTTTGGGCGGAACGATCCGCTGTTTCGGCATCCGGCTGGGTTTCGCTTTGAAAATTCTTAACCAGGGCATTCATTTTTCTTTTGGGGCCGGTGAGAAGCATCTCGTTGTATGCATCGATGCTTTTCACGCCCAGCGCGCTGATGATTTTATAGCGGCGCTCCATTTCTTCGACCGTCCAGCGCAGCACCTGCGATGCTTTTTTAGGGTCCACCACCACCGGGTGCATCAGGTGGGGAATGCCTTCATAGGAAGACAGCTCCAGACGTTTGGGATCGACCATCAGAAATTTGATGTCGTCGGGCTGCGCTTTAAAAAGGATGCTGCAAATCATGGCATTGAGCGCGACGCTCTTGCCGGACCCGGTGGTCCCGGCGATGAGCAGATGCGGCATTTTGGACAGATCGGCAATGACCGGCGTGCCGACAAAATCGACGCCCAGCGCGATGGGCAGGCGCAGGGACGATGCGGTAAACGCATCGTTGTCCAGGACATCCTTCAAAAAAACCGGCTCCCTTTTGAGGTTGGGGATTTCAATGCCGATGACGGATTTGCCGGGAATCGGCGCCAGAATGCGGATGCTGGGCGCCATCAGCGCCAGAGCCAGGTCGTCTGACAGATTGGTTATACGGTTGATCTTGACGCCGGACGCGGGTTCCAGTTCATACATGGTAATGACCGGACCGGGCATCACTTCCACCACGCGTCCTTCGACGCCGAAATCCGCCAGCTTCTTTTCGAGAATGCGCGAATTGGTAACCAGGTGATCGCGTTTGACGCGCGTATCCTTCTGTGGAGCTTCTGCAAGCAGGGTAAAAGGCGGCAGTTGAAACTTGCCGTCGGATTTTAGTTTGGAAAAATCAAAATGCGTCTGTTCGACTTTCTTCGGTTTTACTTTTTTAGGCGTTGGATCGACCTCTTCGATTACGGGCCGGGAATTTTTTTTAATGTTGAACCGGGAAAAAAAATGGGTGAAAAAAGAAAAAATCCGGTCTTGGGTTGCTTTAAAAAATTCGCGGGCCGATTGCGATAATTTTTCAGCAACGGAGACGAGAGAAAACTCCATGATAAAGAAAAGCGAAACAATAAAAATAAAAATCAAAATAATATAGGTTCCCGTCGGGTTGAAATAGCTAAGCAGGAATTGAACAATGCCCGCGCCGATCAACCCCCCCCCCTTGAGTGTTTCTCCGTAAAAAGTAATACCCCCTTTGATCAAAGCGCCAAGTAGTCCGGCGCAGGCCAGCGTAAAGAAGGAGAAACCGAAGATGCGCGGGGCGTTAACCGCAAAAGCCGGACGCAAAAAGTATTGAAACGCGCAGAGTGCAAGCGCCAGAGGAAAAAGAAAAGAAGCGACGCCCAGCAGGCGGATGATGGAATCAGCGGTATATGACCCAACCTTGCCCGTGAGATTATGCGTCGAGGCCTCATCTGCTACAAAACGCGTAAAAGAAGGATCCAGCGGCGAGTAAGAAAACAGGCACAAAAAAAGAAATATCGCCAGGGCCAGGCAGACGACGCCTTTGATCTCCCTGGTTCTTTTATGATGACCTTTGGGGTTTTCTTCCATTAGAGCGCCGTCTTCATTTCTGGCTGGACGTCTTTGATGCTTACGGTGCCGGCATTCCGATGGGCGTCATAATTTTTTATAATGACCTGCCGGACTCTATCGATCAGTTCCTGCCGATCTTCCAAGGTGTAGCCTTTCACGGCAATCGGTTTATCAATGACCAGCTTTATTTTCCCTGGTTTGACCTTCAGCGATCGCTTCGGCATAATATCGCCGCTGCCGATGATCGTGATCGGAACAATCGGCACGCCGGATTGGATGGCCAGGTAAAAGATTCCCTGTTTAAAGGCTTTGATTTCACCGTTTCGGCTGCGAGTGCCTTCGGGGAAAGTCATAACGGATTTGCCTTCACGGATGCGTAGTGCCGCCTGATCCAGGCTCTGCATGGCTTTATCATGATTGTTTCTGTCAATTTCAATGTAGCCCGCGCTTCTCATGGCCGCGCCAAAGATGGGAATCGAGAATAACTCTTTTTTTGCGAGCCAACGGAACTGGCAGGTGACATGCGCCAGCGTAATGAGAATATCAAAATCACTTTGGTGGTTGGCCATAAACACTTGCGGTTTGCCCCGAAGGATATTTTCTTTGCCGATGACTTCTACTTTTGTGGCACAGATGAAAAGCAGCATTTTACTCCACAGGCTGGCTACTTTGTGGACGTTGTTTTCCGCGTTGGCAAAAAAAGAGAAGATGACGCACCAGAATGAGACAAATGCTGTAATTGCTACGCCTAAAGTGACTAAGAGTGCCGAACGAATCATCTGCAATTCTTTCCTTGATCAGTTTACTTAAGACTGAGGTTATATTTTTTACTTGATAACGCCGTTGAAGTCAACTGTGAATTATATTTGCCTCCATCTCATTTTGAACGCTAAAACAGGGAGCAGAGGCAGATTTCTGTTGACCACTGGTCATGCCTCATTCCAGGCGGGCTGTGGGATTGGTGAGATCCGATAATTTACAAAAAATGGGCAAAAAAAATTTTTTCCGCTTGACAAAAAGCTATCACTCATTTATGAACGCTGCAAAAGTTGATTAACCTTAAGTTTGGCCGAAATATTGAACGCTGCATGCCCCTTAATGGTTCACCGACAAGGTGCTAGGCTGCGTCATTAATGGGCGATGGAGTCTCAATGGAACTATTTTTACAACAGGTGTTTAATGGAATCATGCTGGGCAGTACATATGCGATCGTTGCTCTTGGGTTGACGATGGTTTATGGCATTTTGCATGTGCCGAATTTCGCCCACGGAAGCATGTACATGCTTGGCGCGTATGTCTGTTTCTTTCTAATCACAATTTTCGGTTTTGCATACTGGCCTGCCGTGGCGGCTTCCGCCATTTTATTGGCTCTCGCCGGAATTGTACTGGAGTTTCTGGTTTATAAACCGTTGCGTAATGCGCCGGCTCTTAATCCCTTTATTGCCGCGCTCGGAGCCTTGATTATCCTGGAAAACGCGGTCATTGTGCTTTGGGGACCAGAGGGACAACGCATCCCGAATCCCTATCCCGGCATTATCGATGTCTTCGGAATCACCATGTCGCAGCAGCGCCTGCTGGTCATCGGTGTTGCTTTTACCATGATTGCCTTATTACAGCTTTTCATTAAGAAGACGACGCTGGGCAGCACCATCGAAGCGGTTGCCCAGAATAAAGAAGGAGCGACGCTCGTCGGCATTAACGTCAACTTCGTTTCCTCGATGACCTTTGCCATTTCCACCGGTCTGGCCGCGGTAGCCGCCTGCATGGTCGCGCCGATCTTTATGATCTCACCCAGTATGGGCGCTTTGGTTGGGCTCAAAGCTTTTGTAATTGTTATTCTCGGCGGAATGGGCAGCATTCCGGGCGCCATTGTCGGTGGTCTTATTTTGGGACTGATTGAAGCCATCGGCGGCGGCTACTTTTCGGCGGCATATAAAGATGTGTTCGGATTTGGTGCGCTTGTGCTGATCCTCGCTATAAAGCCAACCGGCTTGTTCGGGAAGGAGATTAAGGGCAGATGATGAAGTGGTTGAAAGCAAATTGGTTTTATCTGTTGATTTTGGTTATAGCCCTGGTCGTTCCTTTTTTTATAACGAATCGGTATTACTCCCAGGTCATTACCATGAGTTGCCTTTTCGCCATCGGCGCGCTCAGTTTGAACTTGATTATGGGTTATACGGGTCAGGCATCCCTGGCTCACGGCGGATTTTTCGCCATTGGCGCTTACGGTGTCGCCGTCCTGACCCATACACTGGGCTGGAATTTCTGGCTGGCCCTTCCGGCAGCGGCGCTGTTATCAGCTTTACTCGGTTTTCTGGTTGGGATGCCGGCGCTGCGTACGCGGGGATCATACTTTGCCATTACGACGCTGTGTCTTGGGGAAATCATTTATCTTGTTGCGGGTAACTGGATAGAGCTGACGGGCGGACACAACGGTATTGTGGGAATTCCCGTACCCAGTCCGATCGTTATTCCCGGTATCGGCACACTGACGTTTGGGACTCAGATTGCACAGTACTATCTGGTACTATTCTTTTTATTGCTAACCTTGTTTGTCATGAATCGCCTGGTTAAATCTCTTAAGGGATTAACGTTTATGTCAATCCGCAACAACGAGGA
>CAYGNV010000153.1:0-1194 GCA_964351355.1 uncultured Smithella sp. | reverse complement strand
GTGCTGCTAAAAGGTGAAAATCTGGTCAAAAGTTTTGGCGGCACAATCGCTGTCAATGATGTGACCTTCGAAGTCAATGAGGGAGAGATCCTCTCCATTATCGGTCCCAATGGCGCCGGAAAATCAGTTCTCTTCAGTTTGATTAGCGGCTCGGGCAAACCGACATCGGGCAGTATCAAGTTTGCAGGTGAAGAGATTGCCGGCTTAAGCGCTAATCGGATATCCCGTAAGGGAATAGCGCGGACGTTTCAGCTGACGGCTCTCTTTGACCAGTTGCAGGTTGTTCATAACCTTGCGCTGGGTTATCAGAAAAAGACCAAAAACAGCTTGTGGGGAACCCTGTTTCACTCGCCGCGTTGGAATTCCGATAAAAAAGCAATGGAAGCCAAGATTCTGGAGATGCTGGAATTCCTCGGTATGGGCGCTAAGGCCTTCGATTTCGTATCGACTCTCTCTCAGGGTGAACAAAGGCTCTTATCGATCGGCATTGCGCTGATCAGCGAACCCAAAATGATGTTGATTGATGAGCCGACGGGCGGCTTGATTCAGGAAGATACGGAGTTGATTACCAAACTAATTAAGAAAATCAACAAAAATGGTGTGACCGTTTGTCTCATTGAGCACAAGATGCGGATGGTCATGGATTTGGCGGACAGAATTATTGTATTAAATTACGGTAAAAAAATTGCTGAAGGAAAACCGGCAGATGTCTCTGCGGACCCGCAAGTAATCGAAGCCTACTTAGGAAGAAAAAAGGATGCTTAAATTAACAAATGTAACCACGATGATTGGCGAGCACCAAGTCATCAACGATGTATCGATGCAGATTGCCCAAGGTGATTTTGTCGCACTGCTCGGAGGCAATGGCGCTGGAAAGACAACATTATTCAGGACGATCATTGGTGTGCTGCCGCCTTCGAAAGGGAAAATAGAGTTCAAGGGAGAGGAAATCAGCCATCTGCCTACCCACAAAATAGTGAGCAAAGGTTTATCGCTTTGTCCTGAGGGACGACAGCTTTTCCCGCAGCTGCCCGTTTATAAAAATTTAATGCTGGGCGCTTTTCATCGCAAGGACAAAAAGGAGATTCAGGACACGCTGGAGCAAGTTTATACGCTGTTCCCGATATTAAAGGAAAGATACAAGCAGATGGCCGGCACATTCAGCGGCGGCGAGCAGCAGATGCTGGCCGTAGG
>CAYGNV010000152.1:0-6030 GCA_964351355.1 uncultured Smithella sp. | reverse complement strand
CTTGACCTCGCGTTCCTGTTGCGTGTAACCGGAAACCGCCACGACTCGTTCTGCTTTTGGGATTACCGAAAACTGATCGGACTGAACTTCCTTTTCGATTTGCGCGAGTCTTTTTTCTAAGTTCTTCATTTGTAAATCCTCTTTTCCAAAATTATTTTTTCTACACTTTCCAGCCGGGCTTCAATCTCCGAGAGCTCCCTGTATTTGAGAGCGTGACCTAATACATCATTGGCAGCGGCCCTCCTGACGGCCTCACTCTCGGCATTCAGCAGCTGCTCTAAAGTATTCACGGCTTTCATCGAAATACCTGTCAGCTTTTCCAGAGCCTTATCGAGTAACTTTTTCCTGGCATCAGAGAGGGCCTTGTCAAAGTCCTGCTGTTTGAGCCAGCTATAGATGGTATTCTTGGTCACGCCCGCCTGTTTAGCCGCAGCCTCAATATTGTCGGTGCTCAACAAAATCGGTATCGCCCTGGCCTGCCTATGATTAATTGGCATTTAACACCTCCTGATCCGTAATGTTTTGTCCACTTTTTCATCGATAATATTCTTGATCATGGGCTCAAGCTCCAGGTTTACTTCTCACGGAGGGGGAGTAATCTGACGCATAACTTTGTTGCTTTTAGTGCCTCGTCATCCGTCAGCCCCCCGTCAACGGTCATGATCGCCAGGCGTTCCAACTGCGTTTCATTGAAGCTCTTGAACCATCTGGAAGGAAAGGGAATGACCTCACCCGTGGTTTTCCTCGCATCATGTCCGGCAATCACCTCCACGCTATTTTCTGCGGTCTCAGAGGCGATCGCGGGAAGAAGTTTTACGAATCCGGCAAGCTTGCCAAGTGATGTCTCGGCAACATCGAGGACAGTGCCGGGAACATGTAGCTCCCCACGCGCCCGGAAAGATTTCAAGACCTTCACGCTCGGCATGCCCGCACCTCCACCTCGTCGCCGAAGTCCGGCACTTCGTTGGCGTCGATACCATCAGTCCCTGCTTCCTCCGATGCAACCGAAACACCGAAACATTCTAATGTATCTGAGTACTTAGAATGATTTGAAACCGAAACATGCACACCTCTTGTTTCGTTTTGTAATCCGCCTAAACTATTGTAGTTATTGACTTGTTTCGTTGTTTCGGTTGCAATAGGGGGGGTATAACGGATGAAAGCATCTGTGAACATTTCGAGCGCATAGCCCTTGATGTTTTCTTCGCCGATACGCACCTGTTTAGGCTGAATCTCGAACGCTTTGAGAAGTCGCGCCATTGAGTTCGGTGTCAACGGACTTCCGCGTTTCCATTCACACCAGGGTCGGTCTTCCATTGCGACCAGTTGTTTTACGAGATCGGCAGATGATATGCGTTCAACGCCGGCCACCTCGAATACCTCCCGGATGTCACAAAGTAATTCTATTCTCGCAGGGAGTTCGTCTTGTTCATTCCCTGCCGCCAATAATGCCGCATCCCTCACCGCAGACTCACATCCCAGAACCTTGGCAATTACCAGAATCGGCATCCAGTTATCAGCCTGCCGGTCATTTCGTGTATTCAAGCGTTGCGGTTTGGCAAGTCTCAGAGAAGTATCGTTATCGTCCACCCATCTCAAAATCTTCGCCCTCGTAGAGGCAAACTCCTCGTCGAACTCCTCAGTGTGCGCCTCTGTTCGTTCGTCGGCGAGTTTGCGTCGCAGATGCAGCAGGATGCTCCGATCTTGAATCGTATCAGGCGGGTTGCCTATCATTGCGATGGATTTTGGACACCAGGTGGAGAACCTTACCGGCTTATGATCATCTCCTTCGCAACGTATAACAAAAGCCGCGTCCTTCGTGTGTCCTGAATTGACTACACCCCGCAGTGCTTCGTCGTCTTTCAGAAAGGAGTCCCCTTCATCAATGAGCAGCGCTGGCCTGAATGCCTCAATCGCTCGATACAGGGCTGCCGGCGAGATATTGGAGACAGGCAAAGGACGATAGCAGAGCTTGCTTAATGTCGTCAGGAATGTCGTCTTCCCGCAGCGTTTTTCCGGTGAGACGATAGTGAGTAGAGGTAGTGTCCGCCAGTGATTAAAAGTGTACGTCAGAATCGTCCACAGAGAGGCTGTTATGGCGCTCCCTTTCGGTAGGACAGAGAAGCGCTCAAATAACTCCACCAGGATCTTTGCCAATTCGAGACCATTAACAGCTTCGTGCCACGGCTCCTCAAGAGGGAACATCTCATCATTACTTTTCTCATTGTTTTTTCGAGCGGCCTTCACGACTTTATCCAATTCTCCGATGCGTCCAATCCCCAGCCGTTCAGCCTCGCTCTTGCGCACCCGTTCGTATTCCAACGGTTCAAGTGCCGCTAATCGTGCAACACTTTGTTGAAGTGTTTCCTTGTCCTGTGCTTTAACACTCGCGGTCTGAGTGGATGATTCTTGGTTCTCGGAATTGCCTTCTGCGGCGCTTTCGACGGCTGGCACATAGGGATGGATAGGAATGGCTGCCGCCTCGACACAGGTCCGGACAGCCTCGGAGCCGCAAATTCGGTTAAGATCGTTGAAATCGCTATCTTTCGCTCCGCGCTCGGCAGGAAATCTTGGGACCGCAAGCAAACAGCTCACAGCCAGCGCCGCCTGGGTCGCTTTGGCTATGCCGGGATTTTCCATGGTGGCGTGATCGTCATCCGCGCATACGATCAGCCGCCACTCAGGATTCTTATCGCGCAGAGCTTCGGCTACGTGACGGAGATTCCCGGCATTGAAGGCGACGGCGACGGGAAGATCTGTAACTTCGTGAAGCGTTACTCCTGTTGCCAGTCCCTCGCAGATCAAAATCGTGTTTCTCTGGGGCTTACCGAAAGCATGATACCCACCAGTTACCTCGGTACCGGTCTTGAAACGCTTGGCACCGTCCGGGCCGATGAATTGCAGGCCACGTAGTATGCCGTCGCACCCCCGCACCGGTATCATCAACGTATTCCCTTTCTGCTTTATCCCATAGGGCTTGATTTTCTTATTCAGAAGATATGGGTGTTTCGCGTCAGCATCCTGCCCCTGTCGCCAAAGCGCAGCAGATGTCCGGCGACATTCAGCGCGTATTGCTGACTCAATCTGAGCAGCCTCCTCCCGCGCTTTGCGGATATGCTCTACATAAGCAGTGCGTTCTTCAGGCGAATGGGGTGTCCGTGCCTGCCATGTCGCCGAAACACCTCGTCGCCAGCAGCCAAAAATCCCACCCGCTCCATCATCGAAAATTTTTGCAAATCCCGACCGATCATGGGGTTTGTCGCTTGTCGGAAAGCGAATCATCTTGCCGGGCCTGAGTATGCCGGAATCTGGTGAATAACCAAGGGTAGCGCCGATTGTTTCACGAAAAGTGATCATGTTATTCATTTTGGCTGCCTCCTACTCTGTCAAAGCGATAACATCGGCATATCGCCAACAAGTGCAGCGATTTCCAAGGTGAACCGGTTGGGGAGCCTTGCCGTCCCTAACCCATTGCCACCAGCATGATTTGCTGACGGGGATCAGGTCTAAGACCTGTGGCAGCCTGAGAAGACGCTTGGGGTCGTGTGTGACGTTAGAATATTCGGTTGTTTTGGCGGGGTGAATACTTGTGCTGACATGGTTGGAATCGCGTTTGGTGATTGGTACAAATAATTTCTTTTCCATTGCGGACCTCCTTCATTTGAATTGGTCCGCATTAGAACAGTAAGGTCCTTCCGAAATGGGGGTATCGGAATTCTAAAACTGGAGTTTTGGAAGAAGAAATATATGGCTTTTAGGCCTTTGAAAATCTGGCCTTTGTGTCATTCTCGCGCAACGTAAAATCGATGAAGTTGTTGTATGGCGTAAGGCTCCTGCTTCCACAGGAATGACGATCTGCCAAATATCGGGAGAAAGGCAAAGAGATGGGGTTGGGGAAAAATTAAGCCGTTAAGGGGAATTTTTTCTTAAAGCGGTCAGCAGTTTTGATACATCCGCTATCGTATACGTACTCTTTTTCTCCATTATTTCACGCCCTTTCACTTTCTTAATCACTCTTTCTTGCGTTGTGATCGTAAAGGAACCGTTTCTCTTTTTAACAATTTCGATTCTTTCGGCAACGTAGTCTGAAACATTCTGATTCTCCCCGTCAGCAAGGTCCTTTAGTCGATCAAGAAATTCTGCAACTTTCCCACGTCGAAGAATTTCTGTGTTACCCTCATCACGGAATTTCTTATAGGCAAACTCAACAGCTTCATAAAGGGACCCTTTCGGCCTGCCGCCCTTCTTGGTGGCATTGGCAACTTCCAAAACTTCGGCTCCCAGATATGTCTCCACAAACCCATCTCCCATCCACTTAAGAAAAATTCGTAGCTGATTATAAGTACAAGGGAATTTTAGAGCAGGAATCGTCAGATCGTTCATGGGGTGCGCCGATAAAGCAGCTCGTTCTTGCGCTGATATTAGCGCATGATGCGGCGGAACTTTCACCCAAACACCATCCTCCATTACTACCATTCCGTACCAATTCTGGGGAGTATCCACCTGGCACATCCCGACAAACGCCTCGTATCCGATATCGTTCATTATGTTCTCCAGTTTCAAATCTACGCTTGCCGTGTCATCGGTATTACCTTTGTCTCTGCCTTTAAACCGTCCAAATAATCCCCCCACCGCTGCATCATCTTACGACGTTCTTCAATGTGCGCCGTTCTGTTATAGGCTCGACCAAGTGGATCTCGGACGGTATGGGCAAGCTGATGCTCAATGTAGTCGATACGCACTTGCAAAACCTCGTCAAGGATTGTTCTGGCCGTCGCCCTGAATCCGTGTCCGGTGACGGTTTCTCCATCAAACCCCATCCGCCTGAATGCCGCATTGATGGTATTGTCCGACATGCAGCGTGTGTTTGTCCTTGTTGAGGGAAATACATATTTGCTATGGCCTGTTAAGGGCTTTATATCGCGGAGAATTCCAATTGCCTGGCTTGATAGCGGAACCAGGTGAGGTTGTCGCATTTTCATTTTTGCTGCAGGAATGTTCCACTCCCCTGCTTCAAGGTCAATCTCCGACCATTCCGCGTGCCGCAATTCTCCGGGGCGGACGAAAAGCAATGGTACAAGTCGTAATGCGCATTTCGCTACAAAGCCGCCCTGATAGCCATCTATGGCACGGAGAAGGGGTCCAAGTTCCTTTGGATCTGTTACTGCAGCCATGTGTTTCTTGGTCTTATACGATGACGGCAAATAACCCTTCAACCCGGCAGCAACATCGTAGTTTGCCCTGTCCGTTGAAATGGCATAGGTGAAAACCTGTCCTACTATGGTCCTGACACGACGGGCGGTCTCGATCACTCCCCTTGACCGTACCCGGTCCAGTATTGACTTAATATCCTTGGCCGTAACGTCCAAGAGGGGTTTCTTACCGATCCAGGGGAAAATATCCTTTTCCAGGCGGGCCATAATGGTAACGGCATGATCACTTGACCATGTGATTTTTTGATCTTCGTGCCATTCGCGGGCAATCACTTCAAAACAGTTGGCCAGCACATCATCTTTGGCCGCTTTAGCTGCTTTCCGGTTAGTATAGGGGTCAACACCATTGGCCAGCAGTTTTCGAGATTCGTCACGGCGTTGTCGGGCTTCTGCGAGCGAAATTTCAGGGTAGGTGCCGAATGACAAGAGTTTTTGCTTGCTGGCATAACGATACTTGAACCGCCACCATTTTCCGCCGTTGGGCGTAACGAGCAGAAATAAACCTTTGCCGTCGAATAAGTGTTTCGGTTTTGTTCCCGGCTTCGCCTTTTCAATTTCTATTGCCGTGAGCTCTTTGGTTGTTCTTGCCATAGGTATAACTCCATAGGTATAACTCTGTCATCAAGCCATCCAGTTATACCTAAAGTTACACCTAAAACGTTCGGATTGCAAGAGACATTATGATACCGTATCGGACAGAAGAAAGTAAAAAAGCCGCTATTTCAGCGGCTTTTAGAACAACATCGGACATCGTGAAACAAAAAATGGCGGAAGTGCATGGGAATCGAACCCACCTGGGACGGTTTTAGCGCCCCAC
>CAYGNV010000151.1:0-6069 GCA_964351355.1 uncultured Smithella sp. | reverse complement strand
AAAATGTCTTTGACTGAACATCTGATTGAATTGCGCAAAAGACTGACCAACTCGCTGATTGCCTTGGGGCTTGGTTTTTTCGTCTGCTATTATTTTAAAGACTGGTTGTTCAGCGTCTTTACGAAACCCTTAACCGACGCTCTGCCAAAAAGCAGCTATCTGATTTACACCGGCCTGACTCAGGCTTTTTTCACCTATATGAAAATCGCTTTTTTTGCTTCCCTGATTCTAACCAGCCCTTTTATCTTTTATCAGGTATGGAAATTTATCTCGCCGGCCCTGCTTCCCAAAGAAAAAAAGTATGTGGTGCCCTTTGTCTTGTCTTCCACCATACTTTTTTTGAGCGGCATCATTTTCGGTTATTTTATCGTCCTGCCGCCGGCTTTTGCGTTTTTTGTAAGTTTTAACCATCAATATTTGCAGGCGATGATTTCCTTCAATGAATATCTTTCTCTTTTCATTAAGTTTTTACTGGGATTCGGTGTGTCATTCCAGTTGCCTGTTTTAATTTTCTTTCTGGCAAAACTCGGCATCGTCACGGATAAACTGCTCTCCAAAAACAGAAAGTATGCCATCTTGTTAATATTTATTGCCGCCGCGATTCTCACACCTTCGCCGGATGCCCTGAGCCAGATTTTGATGGCCATCCCCCTGCTGTTTCTTTATGAGGTGAGCATATTTGTGGCGAAGTTTGCCGCCAGGAAAAAAGAAATTCCTGCATCCAGCGAAGACGATCATGAAGAATAGGTATTAGGTCATGTTTGAACGCAAAAAAAAGAGGGGACAATCGGGGCAAGGCGTCAAGCTGTCCAAAACTCTCAAAGTTCTAATTGTTGTGTTTTTTTTAATTTTATTTACGGCCGTCGGCGGAACCATTACCTACTACGTCATGACCATGGACTTGCCGGGAATTGACGCCCTTAAAGATTACCGGCCCAGTATTGCTTCCCGTGTCCTTGCCGAAAATGATGAACTGATTGATACATTCTTTCTGGAAGACAGAAGAATGGTTAAGATTGCCGACGTTCCGAAAATCGCTCAGCATGCTTTTGTCGCAGCCGAGGATTCGCGGTTTTATCAACATCAGGGGTTCGACTTGCAAAGTATTTTCCGCGCCATGTTTAAAAATGTGGGAGCGGGTAAAATCGTGCAGGGCGGCAGCACCATTACGCAGCAAGTCGCCAAAATGATGTATCTAACGCCGGAAAAAAAATACATCCGGAAATTCAAGGAAGCCATCCTTTCTTATCGAATTGACAACTATCTGGCCAAGGATGAAATTCTGAGTTTGTATCTTAATCAGATTTATTTGGGTCACGGCACCTACGGCATCGAATCGGCGTCGATGGGTTACTTCGGCAAAAGCGCCAAGGATCTGACGCTGCCGGAAGCGGCGCTCCTGGCCGGTTTGCCGAAAGCACCCACCACTTACTCCCCGTTTCTTTCTTTCGATCGGGCGAAACAAAGACAGGTTTACGTTTTGACCCGCATGAGGGAAGATGGCTTTATTACCAGTGACCAAATGGACAAGGCCGTCGCCGCTCCTCTGAAACTGAGACCCATGAAACCGAAGGACAAAGTCGCCGCCTATTTTGTCGAACATGTCCGCCGTTATGTGCAGGAGAAATACGGCGCGGACGTGCTCTACAAGGAAGGGTTAACCATCTACACAACCCTGAATTTATCGGCGCAACAAGCGGCCCGCGACGCACTCATCAGGGGTTTGACGGAAATGGAAGAACGAGGCAAGTACGAGAAGGGCCTGGTGCAAGGCGCGCTTTATTGCATGGATGTTAAAACCGGCGCAATTCGCGCGCTGGTCGGAGGACGCGATTTCAGCAAAAGCGAGTTCAACCGGGCGATTCAGTCGCGCCGTCAGCCGGGCTCCGCTTTCAAACCTCTGATTTATACGGCGGCGTTTGATAAAGGCCTGAATCCGTCCACGCGGTTTGTGGACTCTCCGATTGTCTTTCCAGACCCGTCGCAGGAAGATGGTCTGTGGAAACCGAAGAACTTTGACGAAAAATTCCTGGGGCCGGTTACCATGAGGACAGCTCTGGTTCAGTCCCGCAATGTGGTAACCGTAAAGATCCTTCAGGATATAGGCATCGATTACGCCACTTCCTACGCTGCCAATATGGGCATTGAATCTCCGCTGTCCAGGAATCTCTCTATCGCACTGGGATCGTCGGGCGTTACCTTGCAGGAATTGGTTCGCGCCTATGGCGTTCTGGCCAATTCGGGCAAAAAAGTCACGCCTTACTTTATCCGCAAAATTGTTGACCGCACCGGCAATGTTTTTGAAGAGACCAAATTGTTCTCAGAGCAGGTCATTGATTCCCGCATCGCCTTCATGACGTCCTATGTGATGCAGGACGTCGTGGAAAGCGGCACGGGCCGCAGAGTGAAAAGCATCGGCCGACCGGTTGCGGGCAAAACGGGAACAACCAATGATATCCGTGATGCCTGGTTTGTCGGGTTTACGCCATCTCTGGTTACCGGCGTCTGGATCGGTTTTGATCAGGAAAAAACTCTGGGAAAGCATGAAGTGGGCGGTCGCGCCGCAGCGCCGGTCTGGCTCTATTTTATGGAAAAAGCACTGAAAGGCACGCCTTCGGAAGCCTTCCCCATTCCGGAAGGTATTGTTTTTGTCAAGGTGGATCAAAAAACTGGACGGCCGACGCAAGGATCGGGCCCAGGAACCATCTATGAATGTTTTCTGGATAACGCATTGCCCGGCGGAAAAGAAGACGATGCAGCTGAAGAAAAAGAAGAATTATTCCGATAAAATTATACCGAACGGAGAATGCCTCTTGACAAGCGGGGCTTTTTTCGTTAAAAGAAAGACAAATTTATCAGGACGTCATTATGTTTCTTAAAGATTTAGACAGTGGCAGAATTCAAATACAAGCCTATGTAAGATTGCTCGTCGTAGTAGTCGTACTTATGGGGTCTGCCGCCCGGTATCTTTAAGAAAAAAGATATCAGCCGCGGGCCCCGAAAAGCCCGCGGCTTTGTTTTATAGACACAAAGCCGCTTTTTCCTAAAAGAAACTGGCGGCTTTTTCAGTTTTAAAAGCTGTTGGATACAAAATATGACGGAGGAGTTAAAAAATATGAAGTTGAAAGGCACGCAAATCCTGCTGGAAGTGCTTAAAGAAGAGAGTGTTGACATTATCTTTGGCTATCCGGGCGGGACTGTCCTGGATATTTATGATGAGCTTTATCGCAGCAACATGAAGCATATTTTAGTGCGTCACGAACAGGGCGCGGTGCATGCCGCCGACGGCTACGCACGCGCAACCGGTAAGGTCGGTGTCTGTCTGGTAACCTCCGGCCCGGGTGCCACCAATACCGTCACCGGCATTGCCACAGCGAATATGGATTCCATCCCCCTGGTGGTTTTTACCGGACAAGTGCCGACCGGCCTCATCGGGAACGACGCGTTTCAGGAATGCGACATTACCGGCATCACGCGCCCCTGCACCAAACACAATTTTCTGGTGCGCAATCTCGATGACCTGGCCCCAACCGTAAAAGAAGCTTTTCATATTGCCCGGTCGGGAAGACCGGGACCGGTGCTGGTGGATCTGCCTAAAAATGTCATGGCTGCGCAAACCGATTATGATCCGGCCAATGTCAAAGTCCGCAATCATGAAGTGGCCTACAAACCGGCGCCCAAGAAAATGGCCAATTTACTGGATATGCTCCAGGCCGCAAAAAAACCTTTAATCATGACCGGCGGCGGGGTCATCCTCGGCAAGGCATCTGAAGAATTAACCCTGCTCGCGCGAAAATACCAGATTCCTGTGACCGGCACCCTGATGGGCCTCGGGTCGTTTCCGGGCAGTGATCCGTTGTGGCTGGGGATGCTGGGCATGCATGGCACCTACTACGCGAATATGGCCATCAGCCACTGTGATTTTCTGCTGGCCGTGGGCGTCCGCTTCGACGACCGCGTAACCGGCACAATTGAAACATTCGCCGCCAACGCCAAGATCGTCCAGATTGATATTGATCCTTCTTCCATTAATAAAAATGTTACGGTTGATTTGCCGATTATCGGCGACACCAAAACCACACTTAAGGACATCCTGCATTTTCTGGAAGAACATCACTATGCGCCGGATGCCGCCTCGCGGAAAACGTGGCTTGACGAAATTGCCGAATGGCGCGAAAAGGTGCCATTGACCTACTGTCAAAACGGCGAGGTGATCAAACCGCAATATGTCATCGAAACACTTTATAAGCTCACGAAAGGCGACGCCCTGATTACAACGGAAGTCGGCCAGAACCAGATGTGGACGGCGCAGTTTTTCCAGTTTGATCGTCCCAATTCTTTTATTTCTTCCGGTGGCCTGGGAACGATGGGGTTTGGACTGCCCGCCGCCATTGGCGTTAAATGCGCCTTCCCCGATAAGCAAGTGGTGGATATCGCCGGCGACGGCAGCATCCAGATGAACATTCAGGAACTGGCAACCGCCGCCCAGTATAATATCGCCGTAAAAGTTGTCCTGTTGAATAACGGTTATCTGGGAATGGTGCGCCAATGGCAGGAAATGTTTTATGAAAAGCGCTACTCCAACACGGATATGACTTACGCGCCGGATTTCGTAAAGCTGGCAGAGGCTTTCGGCATCATCGGGCTGCGGGCGACCAAACCGGCCGAAGTGGAGGCTGTATTAAAACAGGGGCTGTCCGCCAATAAACCGGTGCTGATGGATTTCCGCGTGGCGCGCGAGGAATGCGTTTATCCCATGGTGCATCCGGGCGAATCGATCAGCCAGATGACGTTGGGATCGAGAGAGATGATCAACTAAATTTCATATATAGAAAGGTAAAAAGTAATGGAAAAAAAAGGCCACATTATTTCAATTCTGGTGCATAACAAACCGGACGTTCTGGCCAGAGTTGCCGGGACGCTGGGCGGCAAAGGGTATAATATTGACAGTCTCTGCGTGAATACTACAACGCAAAAAGACATATCCAAAATCGTGATGACCACTGCCGGATCTCAGGCAACCATCACCCGGATTGAAAATCAGCTCCAAAGATTGTTTGACGTGATTTCCGTTGATGACCTGACCAATGTCGAATCCATCCATCGCGAGATGATTCTGGTCCGGCTGAATCTGACGGCTCAGAATTCAGAAACAGTAAAAAAGGCTATTGACATGAATAAATGGAAGGAAATAGTGTCGGGCGGCACATACGTTATTATCGAAATAACGGGAGATAAAACGCAAATCGACTTTTCTCTGGCACGTCTGACACCGCTCGGCATTACGGATATTACGCGAACAGGTCTTGTCGCTTTGAAATTGGAAGATTAAATTTACATTCAACAATAATAACGGATAGCAACATTAAGAACAGGGGGTTTTATGGCAAAAATTAATTTTGGTGGTACGATGGAAGAAGTAGTGACGGCGGAAGAGTTCACCGTGAAAAAAGCACAGGAAGTCCTTAAAAATGAAGTGATCGCGGTGCTGGGTTACGGCGTTCAGGGGCCGGCTCAGGCTTTCAATATGAAAGACAACGGCGTCAGCGTGATCATCGGGCAGTCCCCGGAAGACAAGCCTTACTGGGATAAGGCGATTGCTGACGGCTGGGTGCCCGGCCAGACGCTTTTCCCGATTGAAGAAGCGGTGGAGAAAGCAACCATCATTCAATATCTGGTTTCCGACGCGGCGCAGATGATCTTGTGGCCGAAAGTCAAGCAGCACCTGAAAAAAGGCGACGCGCTCTACTTCTCGCACGGCTTTTCCATCGTTTATAAAGAACAGACTGGTGTCATTCCGCCTGATTTTGTCGATGTGATTCTGGTCGCGCCCAAGGGATCGGGAACCAGCGTCCGCCGTAATTTTGTTGACGGCAGCGGCATCAACTCCAGCTTTGCTGTTCATCAGGATGCAACCGGCCGCGCGATGGAACGCACGCTGGCTTTGGGCATTGTCATCGGTTCGGGATTCCTTTTCCCGACCACTTTCCAGATGGAAGTTTACAGCGACCTGACCGGCGAACGCGGCGTGCTGATGGGCGCGCTGGCGGGCATGATGGAAGCGCAGTA
>CAYGNV010000150.1:0-6092 GCA_964351355.1 uncultured Smithella sp. | reverse complement strand
GGCTCTCGAATAATCCGGCATTGCCTAAAGACTGAAAAAAGGTTATGAGACATTTACATAAAAATGGAAGGGAGTAATTCTATATGTCTATCGCATCAGCATTAAAAGATATGGAAAAGTTTATCGGAAAGGAAATATTTCTATCCGATTGGACGCAGGTGACCCAGGAACAGATTAATCAATTTGCCGACAGCACAAAAGATCATCAGTGGATTCACGTGGACGTGGAAAAAGCCGCCAAGGGACCGTTCGGTAAAGCCATCGCGCACGGGTTTCTGACCCTTTCACACCTGCCGTTTTTCAGCTATCAGGTGCCGCTGAAATTGGAAGGCGCCCAGATGTCGATCAACTATGGCTTGAATAAGGTGCGCTTTATCAATCCCGTGATCTCCGGCGCGAAAATCCGCGACCGGATTGTTCTTTCCGCGCTGGAAGAAAAGCCGGGAAACAGATTGCTCATGACACAAACGCACACCATCGAGATCGAGGGACAGGAGAAGCCGGCCTGTATCGCCGAGTCGCTGGCGATGATCTTCTTCTAATTCTAAAATGTAGGGAACGGGTTGATCCGGCATGCGCCGGACTAAAGAGCCGTTCCCTATATTTGTTTATCAGCTGAAATTTAAAAGTTTTCGGCGGCTGTCCGGAAAAATCCGCAATCAAGGCTGACCGGGATGCATCAGTTGCGGATCGCACGGAAGGTTATAATCTTCTGCTTCGCGCTTCTTGTGATTCTGCCTTCGCCTTCCAGGTAGCGTAAATGGGCGATGGCTTCTCCGGTTGCAAACCATTTTTGGGCGATGGGAAAATCCTCCCAGGTCTCACAATCAATATCCCAGGTCATCCCTGCGGCAATGTCATAGGCGTTCAGAGGTTTGCTTCCCAGAACGTCCATCACTTCATCGGCGCGCTCGCGGTGATGGACTTTTAATTCATCAATTCTGCTTTTCAGATCTTTAAAGAAATTTCTATGTCCGGGTAAAACAAGGTCAACCGGCAGATTGTACACTTTGTCCAGGCTCATTACATAGTCGGCAAGAGAATTAGTGGTATAGGCCCACGATTCGATATGCGGCGTGATATCAAAAAGAACGTGATCGCCGGAAAAGAAGATTTTTTTATCTTTTTCGTATAGGCAGATATGCCCCTGCGTGTGCCCCGGTGTGGCCACACATTGCAGATGGTAATCACCGCATTTAATGACGTCGCCGTCATCTATCAGATGAAATTTCGGAATTTTCTCCGGACTGTATTTAAAGCCGGGATGGCTCGCGAGCGCTTTTTGTAATTCATCGGCAGGGAAGCCGTTGATCTCGGCGAAGTCGATCAGAGGCTGCCAGCTGTTGTCCTCGTCGAAAACCTGTGAATCGATCCGGCTGAAAAATATCCGACTTGTTTCCGATGCCAGCCGCGAGACAAGTCCGGTATGATCGGCGTGCATGTGGGTCAGCATGAAATCGGTCTTGTTCAAATCAATTCCGAGATCAACCAATCCCTGCTGCATCGCTTCATAGCAGGCGCTGCGATTGAAGCCGGTATCGATGATCAGATTCCGGTCTTCGCCTTTGATAACGTAGGAATTCAGATCCTTGAGCGGACTGTTCGGCAGAGGTACGACAATCCTGTAGAGCCTTTTCATGATTTCATCCGCCATGGGTGAGCCTCCTTAAGAGTTGCAATGTGAAAGGATATTAATTTCCCGGGTCGTGTGAGGCCGGTATTTAATGATCATTTTTATCTTCCGCCGGATCATCTTGTTCCGGTTCCGGTGCAAATATGTCGCCGCTCAGTTCCACGGGATAAAATTCATCCGGCAGGGCGCTGACAATTTTCAACGGCTTTACGGGAAACCGGGGTGATTGGGTGCGCGGCACCGGCGGCGGTACGTCAACAGGTGCAGGCTCCGGAACCGGATTATCCGGCGCCGCATTTTCCGCCGGTATCTCCGCTGATTTTCTTTTTCTGTGGCGGGGACGCCGGCGGCTTTTCTTTTTAGGGGCTTCTTCGACGCCGATTGTTTCCACATCGGCCGCAACATCAGCTTCCCCAGCTTCATTAGCATCACCAGCATCACCCGCCTCCGTGTCCGGTTCCATGTCTTCGGCCAGTGTCAGCAAGGGGAAATCCTGCATGGCGTTTGCTTCCAGCGTCTGCTCTTTAACGGATTGCTGAATTTCGAGTTTGTCCCACGCCATATCCGGTCTTCCTTCAATGTGAAGGCAGACGCCGAAATTTGCCTCCAGCTTCATCAGCTCGCTTCTTTTATTATTCAGGATGTATAAAGCGATTTCGTGCGGCAGGCTGACTTTCAATTCCGAATAGATGCCTTTGACCGCTTCCGATTCTATTTTGCGAAACGCCCCCAGCGACGCATATTCCAGAGAGGGGCGCAGCCCGCTGCCTTTGCAGTACGGGCAGGTAATGTAACTGATTTCCTGAATGGTGGATTGCTTCTTCTGCCGCGACAATTCCAGAAGACCGAATTTGGAAATACGGGAAAGCTGGATTCTTGCACGATCCATACTCAGGGCTTTCTTGAAGGCCTTTTCCACTTCTGCGATATGCTTTTTATCAATCATGTCAATAAAATCGATCACGATTAGACCGCCCAAATCGCGCAGACGTAGCTGACGCGCAATTTCTTCGCAGGCGTCAACATTGGTTTTGAATGCCGTCTCTTCGATATTTCTTTTATTGGAGCCTCGTCCGGAATTGACATCGATGGTAATCATGGCTTCCGTGGGATTGATGATGATGTAACCGCCGGATTTCAATTCCACGCGCTCCTGGTAAATCACGCGGATTTGTTCTTCCAGCTCGTACCGTTCAAAAATCGGCACTTTTTCCTTGTAGTTTTTTAATATTCGTAAATGGCGGGGGGCAACAGCTTTTAAGTAAGCCCGCATTTTGCGGAAGGTTTCGACCTCATCCACCAGGATTTCATCGATTTCCAGCGTCAGGTAGTCGCGCAGCGAGCGTACGCCGAAATCGGTTTCCTGGTATAGAAAATAAGGGGCTGAGACGCTATTGGCTTTCTTAAAAATCTCCTTCCACAGACGCATGAGAAACTGGTAGTCGCGCTGGATTTCAGGCTTGGTGCGGTTGATGCCCGCTGTGCGGACAATGAAGCCCATATCCTCGGGAACCTTAATCTGTTCCATAAGCGATTTGATTTTCTGCCGGTCTTCTTCGCTTTCGATTTTCCGTGATATGCCGCCACAGAGTTTGTTAGGAAGCAAGACCAAATATCTTCCGGGCAAAGAAATATAGGACGTGAGCAGGGCGCCTTTATTGCCGGTAACTTCCCGGACAACCTGCACGATAATTTCCTGCCCGGATTTGAGAACCGGTTTGCCGCCGGCCTGACCATTTTCCGGTTCGGTCAAATATTCTGAGCTCACGTCCCTCAGCGGAAGGAACCCGTCCTTGACGCCGCCGTAATCGACAAAAGCCGCCTGCAGGCCGCGTTCGACTTTTAGCACTTTCCCTTTGTAAATATTCCCATTGATCGGTTCCCGCACCGTCATTTGAATGTTGAATTCAATGAGTTTACCTTTTTCGTCAATTGTGGCCATGCGCATCTGCTCTTTGTGCACGGCGTTAACGAGCATAATGTGTTTCATAATTATCCTTTTCGGTTGCATCCATTATCACGCGTTCCGGGAGGGACCGAATGTCCGACCGATGCGAAACTGCGCGATACAACCTTATATGTTTTATACAAAGGCGCTGACATCGCCTTTGCCGATTCTTATCAGTTCGATCGTGTCATCAACCAGACTGATGACACTGGACGGCTCGGGAACGATCGTTCCGCCGTCAATAATTAAATCAACGATACGTCCAAAGTATTCATTGATGAGTGAAGGATCGCCGAGATCTTCTCCGTCTTGCGTCTGCACGCTGGTGCTGATGATCGGCTGTCCAAGTTCGCGTATTAAAGCAAGACAAATCTGGCTGTCCGGTACGCGGATGCCTGTGGTCGGCCTTTTCGGTAAAATGATTTTCGGGACAAGCCGCGATGCTTCTAGGATGAACGTGTAAGGCCCCGGTAAAAACCGTTTCATGGTTTTATAGGCGTAATCCGTAACCATGGCATACTGGCTGATATGTTTCAGATCAGAACAAACAAAACTTAAGGGGCGTTTCTTATTTCTTCTTTTGATTTCGTAAATTCTTTCAATCCCTCTTTTATTGGATAAATCGCAACCCAATCCATAAACCGTGTCCGTCGGATAGATAATAACACCGCCGTCCCTTAATACATCCGCCGCTTTCTTAATGAGGCGCATTTGCGGATTTTGGCTGTTAATCGATAACACCGTCCCGCTCCCGTTTTCCAGTTGCCCTTTTCATCGGAAGATTTATACCAGCAATTCGCAGATTTAGCAATGGCTGCAAACGGATTTTGAGAAAGAAAAAATCACCTCTTTTTCTTGTCCTTACTGAGCTTGTATTCGATACTATCGATCAGCGCCTGCCAACTGGCTTCAATAATGTTTTCGGAAACGCCTGTGGTGCTCCAGACTTCAGAGCCGTCCGTCGAATCCAGCAAAACACGGACGCCCGCCGCCGTGCCCTCCGAACCTTCCAGCGTTCGTACTTTAAAGTCAACCAGGTGCATTTCCCTGATTTGCGGGTAGAATTTAGTCAGCGCCTTACGGAGGGCGTGGTCCAGGGCATTAACCGGACCGTTGCCTTCGGCAGCCGTCAATTCCTCCTCGCCACCCACTGATATTTTGATCGTGGCCTGGGAAAGACACGGATTTCCCAGCGTTCGAGACGTGACCACGCTGAAACACTCCAGATTAAACGGCTCAACAAACTCGCCTATTGCTTTTTTCATCAAAACGGACAAGGAGCCGTCGGCGGCGTCAAACTGATAGCCTTTGTCTTCCATCAGTTTGACCTGATGAACGACTTTGCCCAGCGCGTTTTTCTTGTCCAGATCGATCCCTAATGCCTTGGCTTTATAGGCAATATTGCTTTTACCCGCCATGTCGGAAACCAGCACGCGCCGGCTATTGCCGACCACTTCGGGCTGCATATGCTCATAAGCCAGCGCATTTTTCGTGACGGCGCTGACATGTACGCCGCCTTTATGCGCAAACGCACTGCGTCCGACAAAAGGCCGGGACATCAAAGGCGGGATATTGGCCACGTCGCTGATAAACAGGGAAAGATTAGTCAACTGACGAATCGATTCCGGCGGCAGACAATTCATCTTCATTTTGATTTGCAGATTGCCGATCAATGAAATCAAATCAGCATTCCCGCACCGCTCGCCATAGCCGTTGACGGTTCCCTGAACCATTTTCACACCCTCTTTGACGGCAGCGATGGAGTTGGCGACAGCCAGTCCGCAGTCGTTGTGAACATGAATCCCAGACAAAGCCGGCCCAACAACCGGAGACACTTTTTTAATGATGTCACTGATTTCGTTGGGCATGGCGCCACCGTTGGTATCGCAGAAAATAATTTTGTCCGCGCCCGCGTCCAAAGCTGCCTTTACGACCCGGGTCGCATATCTGTGGTTATGCTTATAGCCGTCGAAAAAATGCTCCGCGTCAAAAAGAACTTCCTTGCCTTTGGATTTTAAGTAGGCAATCGAGTCGCGAATCATGCAAAGGTTTTCTTCCAGATCGATTTTCAGAATATCAATGACATGCAGGTCCCAGGACTTACCAAAGATGGCCACGGCCGGCGTTTCGGCCCTGATCAATGCCTTGAGGTTCGGGCAGGCTTCCGGACGAATATGCGGCTTGCGCGTGGAGCCAAAAGCGGTCAATTTAGCGTTTTTAAACTTCACCGTTTTTGCCATTTCAAAAAAGCGCATATCTTTAGGATTGGAACCGGGCCAGCCGCCTTCAATATAATGAAAGTGAACGTCGTCCAGCCTCTGGGCAATGCGCAACTTTTCTTCAGCGGAAAAAGTAACCTGTTCACCCTGCGTCCCGTCGCGCAATGTCGTATCGTAAATCAAAATCTGGTTTTTTGTCATAAAATCCTCTTTTTCAAAAAAAACCGCTGCCTTGTTTGCCTGGCAGCGGTTTGGAATTTGTTTATTTCAAGTCGAAACTATTCCACGGCCA
>CAYGNV010000149.1:0-6096 GCA_964351355.1 uncultured Smithella sp. | reverse complement strand
AACATTTTCCAGCGCGATGATGGTCGCTGCGTCTTTGGCCAACGGAATAAGCTGATGCCAGAAATTGACGCTGTTTTCCAGCCACAAATCATCGCAGGCCACATAGTAGCGGTCATCAAAGGACGGATGGCAGACAATTTTCAGCGGCTTAAAATGCGGTGTCAGGTCAAACACCTGCCGAATCCGGTCGAGGCTAGTCTGCCGGATGGCATCATCGAGCGCGCCGGGACGCAAATCCACAAAAGGAGCGTGAAAATTCACTTTCAATCCGGAATCCTTTAATCTGTGAGCGGTCTCGGCACACTTATTTTTATCCAGCGATTGTAACGCATAGTGGCTGAAATAAATCTCCAGATTTAGCTTCTTCTCCAGAATCATTGGCAGATACTGAGGTAGAAGATGGTATGGCATGTGCGCGTGAACCCTTTTAAAAACGTCAATCATGTCAAAATCCCTTTAAAGATGAATAAGGATCGTTGATTTACCATAGTCATTTTTTTTTCACAACAGCAATGAGGATGGATTGGCCTTATATGCGGCAAGTTCAGGCATTGACATTAAGTACCTCAATATTAATCCCATCCATATTACTGCCGGACAAGCTCGTCCATTCTAGGCTAATAATTATTGCTCAGATTCGATCAGACGGGCAACGTCTTTACCACATTTCTTACAAGTACCCCGAAGGATAAGACAACGGCCTTCAATGACGCCATTCTTAAGCTGCATGGAGCCGCCGGTTCCGCAATGCGGGCACCAGATGTTATCCAGAATATCTTTCCTCGTCTTTTCCGGGATTTGCTGCCAACGCTGTTTTGCAGCAACCGTAAAATCGGGAAAGGGAAGCGTTTCCGCCTTCTTCATGAAATGTTTTTCAAAAAGTGCTTGGGACTTGAGAAAACCTTCTTCCGTCATGCCGACTGACTTGGCTTTCTCGACTGGATTCGATATGAATCCTTTGTTGTGAAGCCTGTTTAATGTGTCCCAGTCAAAACCCTTCCACGCTCTTGCGCCCAAACCTTCTTCCCGCCCGTGGGAAACAAGATAGAGAAGCGCCAGGGTGAATTCATCCACTTTCTCTTCATCGTATTTCATGTATGCTCCTCAAAATAATCCATGAAAGACCAATCATGACGAAGTCAGCCGCTCCTTGCCGGCAAAAAGAGATAAAACCACACGCGCACGGTGATCAAGTTTCCGCATATCTGCTTTTTTTTCATGGCAAAACCTTCTGAAGATCGGCGCATAATGAGAATGTTAATAAGGGATTCCTGAGAAGTAACCCTTTTTTTCTGAAAATCGAATGTTTGCGTAAAACAAGAGTGCTGTAATTACAGGGTATTAGAAAAGACGAATTTTGCCATTTTGCCTGAAAAGGCAGTTACTTCTCCGGAATCATAAGGAAACAACGTCCCTCTTGTCTATTTAAAGTCAGTTTATTTCCTTCAATGCGGGTGGAATAATGCGTTGACCTGATGCAATGCGCGCCTGATTACGCAACTGGGCCTCAATTACCGGGGAAAGCGTCGTATTCTCAATCACGGCTTTGGTGGCTTCGATATACATTAGTGCCCGCGCGATGGCGGTATTGATATTAAAAACCGGTTTCCACATATCTGCTTTTTTATTCATGGCAAAACCTTCTGAAGATCGGCGAACAATGAGAAAGTTAATAAGGTAACAACGTCCCTCTTGTTAAGTCATCAGGCGCTATTACGACAATTTGATCCAAAATATTTGAACATAAATAACTTAATTTCTCGTCGCCTTTCTCTACATGAGCAGTAAAAGAATGGAGCACGCGCGCCAGTTCAATTGCCTCAACACGTATGGCTCCACAAAGATCGCATTCCACATAACTAATACGATTTAAAGAGGCTTTAATTTTATTAAATATTATTTTATCTGTGATTTCTGCTTTCGCTATTTTCATGCTTTGCTTTCACTAAACGTTAAGACAAGTGATGATAATCACGTACAGCACCCTAATTGTTTCTCTTTGTGATAGATATGAATTTCCTAATTGCCCGTCATCTTACAGCTTTAAAAGGACTTTGCAAGGGAAAATCAAAAAAGGTTAAAGGCTCATAGCTCGCAGCTAATGGCTAATAGCAAGAACCTTTTCACCCCCGGCTTTTCAAGCCACACTCGCCAACGGGGGACGGTTACTTCACAGTTTTACAACTCAACCTGCTTGATGTATTCCGCAAATAAAATTATCTTTTTGCTGTCGGAGGGCTGAAATAAAAACGGCTCTACGTCTTTGGCCAGTTCCTTTAAGTTTTGAGTTTTAACATAAGCAAGAATCTGTTCCTTAAGTATCTGTTTATCTTTAATCCCGGCCTTTTGAGCCAGATATTCATAATTGGGTTTTGTCTTTTGTAATAGGAATACGACATCATAAAAGTCCCTGCCTTTAGCTCTTTTGCGGTTCAACAAGGCAAATATCTTTTGTGCCAGTAAAATATCGGGAGGCGTAACGGCTATCTGTGTGAAGACGTCAAATTTATTGAGAAACACTTTATCCGGCGTGTAAGTGAAAGCATGGGGTTCCGTGTCCACCTGGATCAGAATTTTTTCCTGTTTTAAATCTGAAATGGCATTATCAAATAAAACACGCGGCAATTTAATATAGCAGCGGAAGGCGCCTTTGATGACATTGCGGATTTCTACTTCATAACCTTCCATCTTTAGACCGTTTTGAATTTCTTTTGTCAGCAAGGCAAAATCATTTTCGCTGAGGCTGAAATTGTCAAAATCAAGATCTTCAGAAAACCGGGTATTTTCATGGACGATGCGTAACGCGGTGCCGCCCAGAAACGAAAGCCGAACCGCCATTCTGGAATTGGAGATGATTTCCAGAATTTTATATTGCAGGTATTCACGCAGGATGTTTTTCTTGAACCCGCGCAGTTTTTCCGGATAGTATTGTTCAATCTGAGAGATGCTAATCATAGTTAATATACTTAAGAAATTTTTTAAAACGTTTTTCCAACTGCTTGTTGCCGAAAGCAGTTAGATAATTTTGAAGCTTTTTTTTGTCTGCCTGTGCTTTGAATTCCGTGCTGTTAAAACGCAAGCCGGCAAAGTCATCTTCCTTTTCCATACGCGGATTTAAGTAGAAGAAGTCCAGGATGGCTTTTTCCATTTCCGCGATTTTGAAGGTGTGTCCCTGATAGCTATTCAGTTTATAGCCGAACATCAATTGCGGTTTAATGTGCCTGTAAGTGAATTCGCCATAATCGGTTTGGAAATGGTTTGTTTTTCGTGAGGCGACGGAGGTAATGCCATAAACGGCTTCCGGTATCAAATGGTAATGCGAAAAAGCCATCTCCATTGACACGTAGGAAGGTGTGTAAATTTTGTTAGCGATCAAGAAAAGAACTGATTCACTGATCTCAAGACCGGAAAAGGCATAATGTCCCCGCCTGACCATTTTTATATAGCCTTTTTTCTGCCATTCGTTCAACCGCCGCAGGTCAAAACCGGCATCGATCTTACGAATGTCATTCAGATTGAAAACCACAAAATCTTTAAATTTTTCTTTAAACGCGAGGAAAATCATGTCAATATATTTCCATTATATGTGGTTTATGACATAATACGTAATCATATTGGCAGATCTTTTGTAAATATCAAGTGAATATTTTAATCATGAATACATCCGGCTGAAATGATGTCAAAAGATTCTTTCCTTCATTTGGCGCACGGCGGAGGCCTATGCAACTCAAAATGACCTGTTGTCAAGTTTTCTTGTTTGTGGCATAAGAAAGAAAAGGAAGAAGGCTAAAGGCTGAAGATCTATTTTGTGCGCCTTCGACGTTATAAGTTTTCTGAATGACGGCGCGTTTCACGCGTTTCATCTTATCCTTCAGCCTTCGGTCTTCAGCCTAAAAACCTATTCAAGGAGCTAATTTTGCCAGTTAAAAAAAATGAATCGGCCCGGCGGCTGCTTTTATGCATCAACGCCGTCTTGCAGAAAAAAGCGAATAATATCGTTGTTTTGAATGTCAAAAAGATTTCTTCCTTTACGGACTATCTCCTGATCTGCTCTGGCGCAACCGACCGGCAGGTGCAAGCTGTTTCCGAAGCAATCCAGGAATATCTCAAGAAAGAAGATATCAGACCGCTGGGCGTGGAAGGTAAAACCAATGCGGAATGGATTCTGCTGGATTATGATGATGTGGTCATCTCCGTTTTTCAGGAGTCGGCTCGCTCGTTCTACGGTCTGGAAAACTTGTGGGACGCGCCGCGCATGGAGATTGCCGGAAATGCCACCGAAATAAAGAAATTGACCAAGGATATGGCTTGATTGTAAGTGACTTTATTGATGAAATATCCGACACGCTTTTCCCACCTCTTTGTATCGCTTGCTCCGAGGTTCTCCCCTCCGGCCCCCAAGAGGTTTTCTGCCCCGAATGCCGCCGTCAAATCACCTTTATCACCGGCAGTTGCTGTCCGATTTGCGGCATAATATTTCCCGACTCGCCTTCCGGAAATCACCTGTGCGGAACTTGTCTGGAAAATAGACCCTGGTTCACGTCCGCCCGCGCCGCTGTTGCCTATGATGGTGTCATGCTCGATGCAATCCATCAATTCAAGTACGGACGCAATATCACAACAGGCACAGCGCTGGCGCGTCTATTGGCCGGTTTTGATTTTGCCGACATAAACCTGGGTATTTATGATGCCATTGTTCCTGTCCCTTTGCATATCAAGCGGCTGCGCGAAAGAGGGTTTAACCAATCGCTTATTTTAGCTTCCGCCTTAGGAAAGAAATATGGCATGGCTGTAGATTTTTCCTTGCTAAAAAGGCACAAATTTACTTTAACGCAGACAGGCTTGGATAGACAGGAAAGAGAAAAGAACATTTCCGGCGCTTTTGTCGCCGTTTTACCGGAAAGAATGCAAAACAGGAATTTGATCCTGGTTGATGATGTTTATACGACAGGCGCCACGATCAACGAATGCGCTAAAACGCTGGTCAAGGCCGGCGCTAGTCAGGTGGCGGTACTGACGCTGGCCAGGGTGCTTTGACCGTTCCCTGCATGACATAAAAGGAGTCGTCATGAATAAGGTACTGAGTAGAGAAATTCTAAAAGATAAGCTTGAAGCTCTGCGCAAAGAGGGGAAGAAGATCGCTTTCACCAACGGCTGTTTTGATATTCTGCATGTTGGCCATGTCCGTTATTTAAAGGAAGCGAAAAAAAAAGCTGATGTCCTGGTTCTCGCGCTCAACAGCGACTCATCCGTGCGCGCGATTAAGGGCGAAAAAAGACCGCTCGTCTCCGAAAAAGAAAGAGCAGAAGTGCTCGCCGCACTGGAATGCATTGATTTTGTAACGATATTTACGGAGCTGACGCCGTTGGAAATCATTTGCTACCTCAAACCGGATATCCTGATCAAAGGCGGCGACTGGCCGGAAGACAAAGTTGTCGGACGTGATGAAATAAAACAATGGGGTGGGCGCGTTACGATTATTCCGGAAGTGGCCGGCAAATCCACTACCAACATCGTGGATAAAATTATTTCCGTCTATTGTTCCGGAAGCTGACAAGCCGATATGATCCCTCTGCTTCCTTACTAAAAGGGAAAAGGTGTTTTTTCGATTATTTTAGTTAAATTTTTTCCTTTACAAACATTACCCCATTAGGTAATAAGGGCGACAATTTCAACATCATCAAGACAAGGAGTAGCCGCATTGGAAAAACAAACGACTTTGAAGCCGGAAAAACTGGAGGCATTCCGCAAGTTGCTCTCCCAGAAAATCAGTGAATTACTGAGCGAGGCGGGGAAAACCGTTACGGAAATGACCAACGGCAAGGAAAATTTCCCCGATCCCAACGATCGGGCGTCGCTGGAATCCGACCGGAACTTTGAGTTACGCATCCGCGACCGGGAGCGCAAACTCATCGTAAAAATGCAGGAAGCCATTAAAAGAATTGATGAAGGAATATATGGTGTTTGCGAAGACTGTGGCGGACCGATTTCCGAAAAAAGGCTGTTGGCCAGACCGGTTACCACGGAATGCATTGAGTGTAAAACCAAACAGGAAAAACTCGAAAAACTCAAAGGCGAATAAGGCCCATACACGAC
>CAYGNV010000148.1:0-6170 GCA_964351355.1 uncultured Smithella sp. | reverse complement strand
TGGCTCCATTACGGCGAAAAACCCTGGCTCGATTAAGGCGACTATTGACAATTATTAAAAAGGAAGAGTTGCAAGGTAGTCTTGATAGTAGAAACCGAAATGCGTTTGGAGTTCCCATTCGGTAAAAAAGGGGTCGTCCATGATAAGAAATGACAAGGAATATCTCCTGAAAAGGCAGCAGCCGCAGGCCGTAAAGATGCCCGCTCAGGTTTTGCTTGAACTCTCCGGCTCATGGGAAGATGACAGGACGGCTGAGGAGATCATCACAGATTTGAAACAATCCCGGGAAAAACATATTTCCGGTTCGGGATGCTTTCTGCCGGCTACTTCTGAGAAATTGTAATGCTTCACAGCAAATGAAAGCAGGGTCAAAATGCCTGGTCAATCCATTCAGCGTGATTTTCAAAAGAGCTTGAAAATTAGCGGCGGGAGTAGTATGTTTCCGCAGAACATTCCACCAGTAGAGACGATTTTTACGATGGTTGCTTAAATAATATGTTTTCATTTACATTTCATAATCCCACTAAAGTCATTTTCGGCAAAGACGCGATAGGGCGGATCGCCGGTGAAATTCCGCGCGATGCCAAGGTGATGATCACTTATGGCGCGATGAGCGCCAGGAAGTATGGTGTGCTGGATGAGGTGGTCTCGGCCCTTGCAGGTATTGATATCACTGAATTTGGCGGCATCGAAGCAAATCCCGAATATGAAACGTTAATGCAGGGGATAGAGCTGGCGCGCGAGAAGAATATTAATTTTCTGCTGGCGATTGGCGGTGGTTCGGTTATTGATGGAACCAAGTTTATGGCCGCCGCCATTCCCTTTAACAACGAACCATTTCTTTTGCTGGAAAACAAAGGCGCCGATATTCGTCAGGCGCTGCCGGTTGGCGCTGTTGTGACGTTGCCGGCGAGCGGTTCGGAAATGAACAACCGGGCCATTATCTCACGAAAATCCGTCAGGTTGAAGCGCGCTATAATGAATGATTGTCTGTTTCCCCGATTTGCCGCGCTGGATCCAACAAAAACCTTTACCCTGCCGGCAAGACAAATCGGCAATGGCGTGGTCGATACGTTTGTGCATGTTCTTGAGCAGTATTTGACCTATCCAGTGAATGGAAAAGTTCAGGATCGCCTGTCCGAAGGGCTTTTGCTTCTGCTGATTGAAGAGGGGCCGAAAGCGCTTGTCGATCCAAAGAATTATGATGTGCGGGCCAATCTCATGTGGGCCGCAACGCTGGGGCTGAACGGTCTCATCGGCGCGGGTGTTCCTCAGGATTGGGCGGCTCACCGGGCGGGCTATGAATTGACGGTTTTATACGGATTGGATCATGCTCAGACCCTGGCCGTCATAGTACCGGCCATGCTGAAAGTCCGTGCCGGAAGTAAGAAGGAAAAACTGCTTCAGTACGGCGAACGGATCTGGGGTATTTCATCCGGGACGGAGGCGACGCGAATCGATACCGCGATTGGCAGGACGCGGGCTTTTTTTGAGAGGATGGGTTTGCCAACCCGTCTGAGGGGCTATGGGATTGAGACGGTCGATACCGATCTGGTGGTTAAACTACTGGAAGCACACGGCCTGTTCAACATGGGTGAAAATAATGATGTCACGCCCGACGTGATGCGGGAGATACTGAAGCTCTGTCATTGAAATCAGGCCTGCACTTGGCTGGCTCGATACACCATTTATTGAGAAAAACTTATTGACTTCAGCCATATGATTGATTATAGTTATTTCTAACAAAAACATATTTGTTGAGCTCATGTTCCATGGATTGTATTTTTTACTCTAAAATGGTGATTGGCTTTTCTGAAAAGAGTCAATTGAAAACAGAAATATAAAAATGGAGGAGAGAAATTATGAAAAAGATTACTTTATTGGTTGTTCTTCTGTTGCTCATGTTCGTTGTCGCAACGGGATACGCGCAGGTAAAAGCCGGATCGGTTCATATTACACCGACGATCGGCATGTATACATTTGAAGGCAATGAGGACATGAACAGTGCAATTAACCTTGGCTTGCGTGCCGGTTACAATTTTACCAAGCATATCGGTGTTGAAGGTTTTGCTCATTGGACTCCCACCGGGCCGATAGGCGAAGCTGAGTGGTCCAGGGGTAGCAATGTCAACGTTTTCGGTTATGGCATTGAAGGTATCTTCCACATTCTGCCGGATGGAGCTTTTGTGCCTTTTGTCGCGGCTGGTGTTGGAGGTGTTCATTATTCTACGACTTGGATGGACACATTTGAAAACAAACGTAACAAAATTGCTGCGGATTACGGCGCAGGTGTTAAGTATTTCCTTTCGGAAAATGTTGCCCTGCGCGCGGATGTCCGCCATGTCATTCCTTTCCAGGATAGGCATAACAATTTTCTGGGTACCGTGGGCTTGACTTTTGCTTTCGGTGGCGCCAAGAAGACTGTTGTGTCCGCCCCGGAACCTGTTGCACGGCCGGTTGTTCAGGAAGTTAGACCCCAGCCGGCAGCTCCGGTGGTTGTTCAGGAAGTTAGACCCCAGCCGGCAGCTCCGGTGGTTGTTCAGGAGGTTAAACCCCAGCCGGCAGCTCCGGTGGTTGTTCAGGAGGTTAAACCCCAGCCCAGGGTAGCCAAGGAAATTGTGGAGAAGGGGAGAACAACCTTGAATGTATTGTTTGATTTCGACAAGTCCTCCATCAAGAAGAACGCCTTCACTGATATTGATCATCTGGTCGCCGTTATGAGGCAATATAAGGATCTCAATGTAACAATTGAAGGTCATACGTGTAATATAGGGGATGCCGCATACAATAAAAAACTTTCCCAGCGCCGCGCTGACGCGATAAAGAAGTACATGGTCGAAAAAGGCGGTATTGATGCGAAACGGCTAAACGGCATAGGTTTTGGTGAGGAGAAACCCATTGCTTCCAACGCTACAAAAGAAGGACGAACGAAGAACCGTCGCGTAGAAGCAGCGACAGCCGAGTATATCATTAAGAAGTAGGTTTAGGCTGACCCCCTTGCTGGGGGCGCGAGACTGAAGGCCGAAGGTTAAAATGAACCCCCGCAGTTTACTGCGGGGGTTTTAATTTTTTACTAACAACCTACTGTCCTGTCAACGATACGCTGTCATTTCGAAAGAGTCATAACGACTGAGAAATCTTAGATTTCTCCCTGCGGTCGAAATGACATTTCTTGATTGCCGAGACACTACCGTCTTCTGACAGTTTCTTTACCTGATGTTATTACTTTGCGCAGAAGAGCCCCCTGGGGTGCCGGGCAGGGTAGGTCTAGAAATATTTTATTTCCCGCGTGGGCCTGAAGGACAACGTCGCCATTGTTGTTGAAAAGTCTTTGGGTGTTCACCCGCACAATATCCCTTGGCAATAGCAGTTCAACAACATCCCCTGCCTTTAAATGATTGCGGATCTCCACGAGAATTCGCTTGTGAATAGCATCATAGTCCAGAACAATGCCCGCCGGTTCGTGGGTCTGGATGTTTTTTATTTCCGGACTGGTTTCCGTTATTTTTTCCTTGCTGAAAGCAAAGCCGGTGGTGTAGCCGCGGTGAGAAATTTTCTTTAGTTCATCAACCCAGTGCGGATTGCAGTGGTAGGTTTCTTTATGCGAGGTGAGTTCGTCAAGCGCCTGACGGTAGGTTCGGGTAACAACGGCCACGTAGTAGGACGATTTCATCCGGCCTTCAATTTTAACACTGGTGACGCCGGCAGCCAGCACGTCCGGCAGATATTCAATCAGGCATAAATCTTTTGAGCTCAGCAAATAACTGAATCGTTCATCTTCTTCCAGAACCAGCGGATCGTGAGGACGTGTTGCTTCAGTCAGCAGGTATTCCCAGCGGCAGGGCTGGCTGCAATCGCCCTGATTGGCGCTGCGCTGATTGCGCCAGGCCGACAGATAGCAGCGCCCCGAATAGGACATGCACATCGCGCCGTGGATAAAAATTTCCAGTTCCATGCCGGGTGCCGCCTTGGAAATTTCTCCAATTTCCCTTAAAGTCAATTCCCGCGCCAGGATAATCCGCCGTATGCCCTGATCCTGCCAGAAGCGGACTGCTTCGGTATTCATGGTATTGGCCTGCGTGCTTAAATGCAGGGTCATCTGCGGAGCGATTTGACGGATCAGCCGGATCAAACCGAGGTCGCTGATAATCAGTGCGTCCACACCTGTTGCGATCAACGCGGGGATAATCCTTCGCGCCGTTTCCAGATCGGTATTGCGGGCGAATGTATTGAGGGCGGCATAAACTTTGACACTTTGTCCGTGAGCTTCGGAAACGCCTGTGGCCAGATCATCGAGCGACATTTCAGCGGATGATGAACGCAGGCTCAGCCCCGGAACGCCGACGTAAACGGCATCTGCGCCATAAAGCAAAGCGGTGCGCAATTTTTCCAGATTGCCGGCGGGGATCAGTAATTCCGGTCGGCGCATATGAACCTCCGTTAAGGACAATATCTGCGCACCTGCTCCATGACTTTGAGAGATTTGACTTCCTTTCCCAGCACGTAAGAAATGAAACCGCAGAGGATGTTGCGGGATTCGCGAGCGAGACTTTCCGAAAGAAAGACCATTTTTATTTTTTCAATATCCATATCTTTTCCCAGAAGCAGGGTGCGGACGGCGCCCGCGGAAACACCCTGATCGTATCTTTCCGGCCGGGCGCAAGCGGCGCAGAAAATGCCGCCTTCTTTCGGATAAAAGTAGTAAGCCCCGCCGTTGGTCACGGGTGTTTTACAGCGCACACAGGCCGTAAGCGCCGGTTCAAATCCGGCGATTTTCAAAAGACGCATTTCGAAAAAACGAATGGCTGCGTCCGAAACACTTTCCCGCGTCAACATGGCCAGAAAATCCGCGAGGAGCGCAAAAAGATTTTCATTGTGTTTCCCTTCGGGACTGAATTGATCGGTCAGATCGATGAAATAAGAAGCGGTCAGTGTTTTTTCCAGATCCTGACGGATAGCGGCGTAATGGTCGATAATGTCACAGGCTTCAATGAAGGCCAGCGCGTCGCGATTTTTCTGTGAAAAAATGACGTTGGTCAGAGAAAACGGTTCAAAGACATTGGCGAAACGCTTCTTGCTTCTTTTGGCGCCTTTGGCGATTCCTTTGATCTTGCCGAACTCACGGCTGTAAAAGGTGACGATTAAATCCGATTCCCCGTAATTCAGGCTCTTCAGAATAAATCCGGCGGTTTTATGGCTTTCTCTGGCACTCATGGCTTTGATGCAAGTCCGTCGTATTTAATCTCGCCGCCGACGATGGTCAAAACGGCGCGCCCTTTCATTTTGAGGCCATGAAAAGGCGAGTTTTTCCCGCGCGAGTGGAAGGATTTTACATCCACTATCCATGGCAGATCAGGGTTGATGACGGTGATGTCCGCGTCAGATCCTATCGCAAGCATCCCTTTGTTCAGGTTTAAAATACGCGCCGGATTGCAACTCATTTTAGCGATCAGTTCCGGTAAGGGAAGAATACCGTCATGCCACAGGTTCAAGCTCAAGCCCAGAGACGTTTCCAGGCCGCTGATACCATTGGCTGCATATTCAAATTCCACTTCCTTATCCGTGCGCCCGTGCGGCGCATGATCGCAGGCGATGGCGTCGAGCGTGCCGTCGGCGAGTCCTTTTTTAATGGCAGCTACATCGGAAGCGCTGCGAAGGGGCGGACTGACTTTGTAGTTGGTGTCATATTCTTGAAGTGATTCGTCCGTTAAGGTGAAGTAATGCGGGGCGGTTTCAGCCGTGACGTTCAGTCCCCGTGCTTTAGCATTGCGAATCAGGAGCACGGCGCCCGCCGTGCTGACATGCGCGATGTGAACCCGTGTGCGCGTATATTCGGCAATCAGAATATCGCGCGCCACCATAACATCTTCGGCGATGGCGGGAATGCCGGGCAGTCCGAGAATTGTGGCATAATATCCTTCGTTCATCAGACCGCCTGCGGAAAGATTCTTGTCTTCACAGTGTTGAATAACAGGCAAGCCAAGCGATGAGGCGTATTCCAGGGCCCGGCGCATCAGAGCCGCGTCCATGACGGGTTTCCCGTCATCCGACAGCGCGAGAATTCCGGCTTCTTTGAGATCCCAGAATTCCGTTAACTGCCTGCCTTCCGAACCAATGCTGATCGCGCCGATGGGATAGACATTGGCCAGGTTCGCTTCTGCGGCCTTTCT
>CAYGNV010000147.1:0-6197 GCA_964351355.1 uncultured Smithella sp. | reverse complement strand
CTGATCTGCTGGATGTGTCCGTCTGCTCGTAGCTGCCGCACAATTTTATCAATCCAGTCTCGTTCTGTGATCGCGGTCAGTCTCTGGATGTCCGTTACGGCAAAGTCGTGTGACACGTACATCGCCTTGAAAATCTTGCGGTTTAGTGAGCCCTTGAGCTGTTTGCGCCAGTCGTGGACGTATAAAAAGTATCTCTCTTCCGGGGGCATAGCCTTCCACTGGTGGTTTGGGCGTAAACGCACGCAACTGATTTCGCTGCGACGTTCGAAGTCCCATAAGGCGCGCGCGACCTTGTCGTGTTCCCACCCCGCAGGTATCGAAAGTGCAGAGCACAAGTCGTTTATTGTAAAGCGGCGTTGCCGCTTCGTGCCCTGTCGCGCGGCCATCCATTCGCGCATCCGACCCGCCAGCCCGGTTTTCGGGGTCGATGTATTGCTATTTAATTGCATCGCCGACCATCTCCAGGGTGATGTTTTGTGTTCCGCTGGCCTTCATGGTGCGCTCAAGGGCGATCGCGGTCGTCAAAACAGGCCGCCAGTCTCCGTTTGCGTGTTTGTGGATCGCGGATGTCACGTCGGCACCGGCTTTCACGCCCAGGGCCGTGTGCATGAAAAAGGCGATATCCTCGCGGGAGATCGGACCGAATTCCATCCGGCGGCGCATGCGGCTGGCCAGACGGCGCTTGGAGCCCACTTTCCCCTTCAGTTCTTCCTCGCCGATCATTAAAATTGGGCAGGCGAACCGTTCATTCACGTTGCGCAACATCTCGAGGCATCGCATTTCCAACAGGTCGGCCTCATCAATCATAATCAGGCGGCGGCGTCTGGCCATTTCTTCGCCGATGATAGTCAGGCAGGCGTCCGTCCGTGTGGGTCGCATACCGGATAGTTCAAAGGTGATTTCCCGAAGCACCATCGCCGGGCTTCGCACGTTCATCGGCGGGATATAAATACTGTCAGAATTGACAGCATAGTGCTTTGCGGCCTCGGTTTTCCCGCGGCCCGCAGGCCCCGTGGCCATCGCCAGGGACGGCCCGATGAGCGACATCGAATCCGTCATTTCGTCGCACATCTCGCTGAATTGCTTAGTGTTTGCTGTTCGGATAAACTCCTGTTTCATTTAGTAACTCCTTTCGAGGTATTGACTTCGTAATCTTTGACGATGATGCCTTTGGCTTTGTCGCCTCGCACGTGCGGGCCCACCCAAAAACGCCCCGTGATTTTCCCGAATAGCGGCGCGTCCGCCGTATATTCCCGCATGTGACCCCGGCAAAAATGGACCCGGTTAGACCACAATCCGCTTTGCGTAGCCTCATGGCTGTGCCTGATGTTCTGAATTTTCAGGGTATAAAAGGAAACCAGCGGCAGCTTGCCTTTAGCCGCTCGCTTTTTCTGGATTTTTTCATCCGGAGTTTCCAATTCGGTTTTGATGTTTTTGCAGGAAAGGATGCTTAAAAAGGCCTGAATTCCGCCAAAATCATTTGCGATCAACTGATTTATTTCATCAATGGTGTGGGAGGATAATAATGTGTTTTGGCTGCGCGATTGATTTTTTAAAAACTCATTTCTTCTCTCGTTGGGATAATAGATATTTGACCCAATATGTGCGTATGTCTCTGAGTCTACTACCGCCACGACTGCTAAGGACGGTTGCATTGAATGTTTAAGCGCCTGGATGGATCCTGGCCGGAAAAACGACGATAGAATCACTATTTCGTTGTCAGTGGCTTCCGATAAAAGCCAAACAAGCGACCCATCATAATGAATCACCATGTTGTCGTATGGTAATAATGATGGAAGTCGCACCCCTCTTGGGTCAGTCTTTGAAAGGTGGTTTTCACCAAAGGATTCTATTGATTCGTTGACCCGGAAAACAACAGCGTCCCGCATTTTTGCTTTGTTTAGACTGAGCCCCAACTCTTTTAAATCATCAATCAACATGACTGTGCCTCCTGTAGGCGATATTCTCTCTCAAACTCCCATCTGGCGCGGTCTTCCGGTTCCATCTCGGCCTCGTAGGCAACCATCCAGGCACGGTCCTCCACGCTAAGCGTCCCGTCCACGGAAGCCAAAATGGACCAGTCGTGGCGGGCGGCATCAGACGTCCAGTAATCCGGGCGTGGACCGGCCAACGGCTTGCTGGTGGCAGCAGGGATTCGGTTCAGCTCAGCCAGCACCTCCACCTTATGGTCAAGTTCTTCTTGTGTGATTTCGCGGGTTTCCGCTTTATGCTCGATGGCGCGACGGCGCTGGTCCGCGCTAATGGCGGCTGCCTGTTTTTCAAAAGACGAATCCGGATAATTTCGCATGTCGGGAATGCCCGCCGTGAGGGCACGGACACTTTCCGCTATGCGCTTACGCCTACTGCGTTTTTCGATGATTTTTTTGCGGGCGAGATTCATATCCTTCATGGAGGAGTACGAAACCGGCGTGGCTGTGCATAAATACTGGGCCCCGGCAAAGACAAGAAGAACATCTTCACCCACTGTATCCGGGCAACCGATGGTGACTTCCTGTCCGTGAAGGTGGATCAATTCATCGTGTTCGTAGAAGTCGTTTCGGTAGGAAATACGGCCCTTGTTGACGATGCGCTTTTCGCGCTTGATGAGCAGGTTATCAATGGCTTCTTCTGTTAGGAATCGCGGGCGCCAGCCATCTTCGCAACATGCTGCCAGGCAGGCCAAAGGCGATGACACTTGTGGCGGCCTTCCCCAAATCCATTCCTTTGCTATCCCGCGATGATGCTGTTTATTGACGTGAAAACAGGCCTCCATAACGGCGCCGGCAAATTCTGATAAATAGGGCAATTTCCCTCTTTTGGCCAGCCGCTGGACCTCTTCCTGATCGATATCCTGGGCGTGGATGTCGCCGCGCATGTCTTTTGTGTATCCAGGCAGCTTGATGATATTGATTAAAGCGCGCTTAACTTCTTGAAATTCCCGTTCAATCAGCTTACTTTTCGCGTTTTTGACTACGGCCTTTTTGTGGGTTCCAGGCATGATCACACAGGGCTGAACTTCGTCTCCATCACAGTCGAGAATGTCTACCGGGAGATCAATGGTTTGCGCCCATTCCAGCCCGAGCACCCGCATGTTGGCCAATATCCCGGTAATATGCCGGCTGAGTTCTGGACGGCCATTATCGGTAAAAATTGACCCGAAAGCACCCCAGGAGATGAGTCCGTGGCGTAGCGCCTGCGCCATCAAATGCGCGTCATATCTGCGATCCACGGCGACGCCGTAAATAATCCGAGTGCGAAGGTCAACCCATAAATAGCATTCGGGCCTTACAAGCTGCAGCGTGTCATCGTCAATCGCCCAAAAATCAAAACGATGCTGATCCCCGACAAGCATTTCGAATGGCGCTAAATCAGCGTAAGAGCGCAATATCGAAGGGAGAAGGTTGTCGAGTTGGCGCAAACCACCGGTCGCGTAAGCCTCCATCAATACAGATACTTTTTGCTTGTACCACCATTCGGCGGACTCACGCGATCCTATCTCCCAGCCACGCCGATCGGCTTCGATCACCAGTTCCGCATAAATGGTTTTATTGTCCATTTTGCGATGGGCGCGCTTCAACTTTAGGCCGCAGTAATAGTCAATCGGCTCCATCGATGACCATTTCCGGGCCTTGCCTTTATAGCTTTTGGTGTGCCTCAGGCCGGAAAGCCCTTCGAGATCTTTCTTTTTTTGTAATTTGTAAACCTGTTGATAACTGACCCCGTGTTTGGCGGCTACAGCCTCCACATATTTCCGGCGGCCAAGAGCCCAGTCGCGTGGCATTTTTTCGAGATCAGTTAAGATTGCCAGACGGGCGCGGAATTTTTGGTTTTTGAAATCTGCAAGTCCGATGGAGTCCTTATTAATGGAAGATGGCCGCTTGGCGGCTGCGACGATATCCCCGTAGCCTTCAGGAAGGCCGTAAACCGTAAGAGGATTATCGGGCGTCATACTTTCCAGTACTTGAGATGCCGCAGAAGCCGATACAACCGGCAATAAATCCATCATTTTTCCGGTTGCGGCATGCTCATCACCGGTATGAGCATCCTTTATATATATAAGGATAGCAGACTGGATGTCGGCGGGCCAATCCTGCAGATTAACGATAATCCGATCGCCGCCCTGGCATTTTACACGCTGGCGTGGGATATTCTCCTTTTCAATCCGTCGTTTGATGGTTTTTTTATGGACACCCATCGCTTTAGCGGCTACATCAACAGAAAATGACATCTGGTTATTCATAGCGCTTGCTCCCATTCGTGCCAGACAAAAAGGATTCCAGGGCCGATCATGGCCAGGGGGACCTCTATCGGGTGCAGGATATCGTCGCGCCGGGCGGCCATTTCCTCCGGTGTGTAGCGGTACGTTACGCCGTCAATGATTTCCCCGATGCAATTATTCCACAGCCCCTTGAGCACATAGCCAATGAGCTTGCCGTCCCTGATTTTTCCTTTTGTCGATATAGAAAGGAGGCCGGGGCTGCTATCCGGGCCATCGTCCCCGCACATATCGCAATAGCGGATAAGCTCTTCCGGCACGTCGGCGCCCGGCCTGATCTCAAAGTAAAGCTGGACGCCGCCGCGACAACTGCGCTGTGTGTACCGCCAAAGAATCGATGCCGCGTTTTCCTCCGTCAATGCGATATCCTCAGTATCTTCTTCTTTTTCGATCTTTTTGCGCTTCATTGCCTTGCTCCTTGTTAACTGTTTAGAAACGTCGATAAAATCGGTGGCAGAAAATGCAGGGCCGCCGCGCCGATCACCGCCCAGATTGCCCGTTCCAGCCACCTGCTACATAAAAAACGCTCAGTTTGATCCGTAAATAATTCAATAATATTCATTAATAATGACCTCATATCCGGTTTAACAATGTGTCAATGCCGTACTCACGCAAACGACCCTTCCTCGCGCCTTCGCAAAAGCGGTGAATTGCTGAACGTGATACGTGTTTTTCTGGATTATCTGGGTATTGTGCTTTAATCGCGGATTCTATATCGTTGAATTGTTCACCTTTTTTGCGCATTTTAATAATCAAAGTGCGAATTTCTGGGTCACGGAATCCGCCTATTAACTTATGGTTGCGGTGTTTTTTCAATCCAAGTGGATTGGGCGCGCTTGCTTTTTCGGGTAATACTGCGGTGTTATTTTGTTGAAGAATAGTAAGTAGTTTAATTAAATTATCATTTATTTCAGTTAGAATATCTTTGTTATCCATTTTATCCCTCCATCTCTTTTAGAAACATCAGCCGTTTGCGTTTCTCGGTCTGTTTTTTGTTGATTTCTTCCTCGATCCGTTGGATCTCCGCCCGCAACGCTTCCGGGCCGGGCAACACAAAAACACCGACCAGGCGGCCCAGCAACTTCAAAGGATCGCTGCATCCCACCGCTTCACAAAAGGCCGGAAGAAAAATTGCCGGAAAGCGGTGATTTTCCTTAGCTTCGCTGGTCCAGGAATCAAGCATGGACTTTGAGATGTCCGTTCCCGTAAGTTCCGACATCCTCGCGGCAACCTGCCAACGCGACAATGAGCAAGACTTTAGCGCCGCGCTGATCGCCTCGCGGAATTGTCTGTCAATATCCAGACTGCCCGCTGGTCGCTGTGTGTGCGTTTCCTGTTGATAATTTTTCAAAAAATCAAAAAGGGTTGTCTGATGGAGGCCTATTTTTTGTTTCATCTTAGCCATTGAAAAGCCTTATGAATTGATTTATATTGCAGCCATGAAAACGAGACGCTTAAAGATTGTTGGTTTATGCCGCTTGCCGATTCCAGTTTTTTGCGGGGCGGCCCCGCTTCGATACCTTACCGGTGTGCAGGTAGCGATCAGGCCAGATTTTCCGTATATCCACGCCGATTGCCTCCGCGATAGCCTCGTGCACCCGCAGGGACACGCAATGACCATCGATCACTCTGGAGATAAAAGACGGATTCAAACCCAGCGCTCTAGCGATGGCCGCCTGATTAAGATCAGTTTGTTGCAGGGCATTCTTGATCTCCAAAGGAGTCATGCCGCTTTCCCCGTTTTGCTTACCCATTATCTTGTCTCCTTTTTTTTATGGTATGTGTTTCGTCAATTTCAATGGCACAATACACGCAAAATATTTGCGCGTCAAGCAATTTATTTGTGTCCAACTTTATTTTTTCGTTTTTTGGCGGAAAAATGTTAATTTGCAAATGATATTAATAAGATATTAAAAGTTGG
>CAYGNV010000146.1:0-6293 GCA_964351355.1 uncultured Smithella sp. | reverse complement strand
TAACGAGCGGCAAGCCGACATAACCAAGACCAATAACCGCGATCTGTGCTGTTTTGTCTGCTATTTTATTAATTAGAGACATGTTTTCCATTTCGTTATTTCCTGTTCAATGACGCTTTACACAACTACATAAAGCCAACAATTTTGTCATAACCTTTCAGGTTACGCGTAACCTTTCATGTCACGCGTAACCTTTTAGGTCATTGAGTTCATGGAGTTTGTTTGGTTTACATACTAACCCTGTTTCATAGATAGGATTCTTTTCAGTGCTATACGATAAACTTCCAAGTCTTCTCGCTTATCGATAGCAATAACCTTTATGATATCCCCAACTGTTTCATAAATAATCCTGATTTGCTTCTTGTCGGCGTATAGTTTGAAGTAATCATCCAGATTTATGCCGGCTTTGTTGCCCAGAGGATGACCGTAATCTGGATTTTGTTCCAGCTTTACAAGCTGTTTCAATACGTGTTTTCTTACGCTGCCATCCAGACTGTTAAAATCCTTCTGAGCCTCCGGTATCAGTTCAACTTTCCAGGTCGGCACGAGTCAAGCCCTCTACCGTCAGTAAATCGTCAAGCTTTACGGTTGGTTTGCTGTCTCTACGTTCTTTTATGATTCCATCCAGATATACATGCTCAAGAATTTCCTTCGCTGTCTCTGTCCGTTCCCATTCATCGAAAGGGACAATTGCCGCTGTTTTCTTACCTTGTGCATCCGTGATAAATTGTATTTCCATTGTTGGCCTCCTCCTTCAAAGTAACGGTCGAATCTCGGATAATAAATGGTTTTAAGTAGTTAAGTAGTTAAGTAATTAAGATTTAAGTTTTAAGTATTAAGGGCGATGGGGCTTGCTGTAGGGCGCGGTCCCTGAACGCGCCGCTTTTCGGACTGTTCGGGGATGACCTAAAGGCCACGCGACAGTCCCTACAATGCCCACCTTCTCCGCAGTAGCGCCGTTTTTTGGACTGTTCGGGGGAACAGTCCCTACATTTCGTAGGGCGCGGCTCGTGACCTCGCGCCACCTTTAGGTGGTTAGGTTATCCCCGAGCGCGCCGCAAGATGGACGGGCAACCACCCCCTGCACCCCCGCCACGCGTGCCCTTTAGGGTAGCGGGGGAGATGGGTGATGTATGAATGGGGCGAAAGACGATGGGTCGATATGTTTGATGTAGCTTTTCCCCTGCTTGAGCATAGCTACTTTTTCGATATCCACATCAAAACCTGTGACGTGGAATCCGGCCCGGCAGAATTCGATGACGAGTGGAAGGCCGACATAGCCAAGACCAATAACCGCGATCTGTGCTGTTTTATCGATTATTTTATTAATTAGAGACATGTTTTCCATTTCGTTTATATGAAAATCCCCCTTTAAGAGACTGTGTCGTAATTATAACGATTGTCATTCCGAACGTATGTGAGGAATCTTAGTACCTTGAATTTAGTAAAAACAAGATTTCTCGCTTTGCTTCGAAATGACACTCTCTGTCGTTCCGAACGTATATGAGGAATCTTAGTACCTTGAATTATTAAAACCAAGTGCAAAAAGTGCTGAGGACTGAGGAAAACATAAGGACCACCCTTCCGCTTATTCAAGTAAGAAATCGGCAATGTGTTTGTGTTGAATGCCTTCGATGTTGTCGTGCCAGTTTTCATCCATTGTCAGCACGTATTTCGGATGGTTGTCTTTTATCGCGAGCAGGGGTGAAAATTCCCTTTCAATGGTGGCTTGTTCGGCCATTTTAAAGGCAACCTGCACATATAGTTTTTTCTCCATTTTTTCGGCTACAAAATCGATCTCTTTGTCGTCCAGTTTTCCTACAAAAACGTGGTATCCCCGGCGCTTTAGTTCAAGCATAACAATGTTTTCGAGAACGCCTGAAATAAGCCGGTCTTTAAACCCCATTACCGCGTAAAGCAACGACTGATCGCCGACAAAATATTTTTCGTTGGTTTTCAGTATCTCTTTTCCTTTTACATCGTAACGGGGTATTCGGTATATGATGAAGGCGCCCTCAAGAGCGTTCAGGTAATTATAAACGGTATTGAGGTCGATTCGCCGGTTTTGGCTTTTAAAATAGTCCGCCACGCTTTTTGCCGAGAAGTTGTTCCCCACGTTATCGAAGACGAATTTCACCACGCGTTCGAGCAGTTCCACATCGCGAATTCCGTGCCGTTGTATCGTGTCGCGCAGGATTGCTGAAGAATAGATGTCATGGACGGCTTTGTAAGCCATCTCGTCGGAATAATCTCCGACATGCAAGGCGGGAAAGCCTCCTTTTCGTAAAAAAAGATTAAACTCCGCGTAGATGTCGGGCTCATTGACGTTGGCATATTCGAGCCTGAATTGCAGGTATTCCCGGAACGACAGGGTATAGACAGGTATTTCGATATACCTTCCGGCCAGATAGGTAGCCAGCTCCGAGGAGAGCAGGCGTGAATTTGAACCGGTGATGTATATGTCGGCATCAAAATCGACCCGGAATGAATTTATCGCTTTCTCCCACGAGGCTACTTCCTGTATCTCATCGAGTAAAATATAGTATTTCCGGTTGTTCGTGATTTTGCTTTTTATGTACTGATACAATTTGCCTGCATCGTCGATTTCGGAAAACTCAAAGCTTTCAAAATTGATCAGAAGGATATTGGTTTCATCGATTCCCCTGTGGAGAAGTTCATTGCTCAAAAGGTTAAGCAACACCGATTTGCCGCTGCGTCTAAGACCGGTGATGATCTTGATGAACGGTTTATCGATGTAGCTTGCGAGCAGATTGAAATATGTTTCTCTGGCAATCATTCTTTTTAGGGTTGTAACCACAAACGTCGTTAATTATTTCGATGTTTTCAGGGTTGTAATCTTTGGGGGTCAGAAAACAAGTGCTGAGTAAAACATAGTGCTGAGGACTGAGTGCTTAAACCAAGTGCAAAAAGTGCTGAGGACTGAGTGCTGCCCTACAATGGGGGGGTCATCATTCGTTGTGACCGCACCGGGCATGGGGGTTAGTTACTTTTCCAAAAAATCTTCAAGTGTCACAACCTTGATGTCTTTCACTTTCTTCAACCCGGAATCATTGGTTAAAAACGTATCAGCGCCATATAAGTCATGCCCGAGGTTTATTTGAAGAACACCACTCCTCTGTCATGCCCGAGGCTTTCTGTCGGGCATCCAGTTTTTTTGTTGGGTTTGTGGATTCCCGCCCAGGAACATCGCGGGAATGACAGTGTGGGGAAACATCGCGGGAATGACAGTGTGGGGAAACATCGCGGGAATGACAGTGTGGGGGGACATCGCGGGAATGACAATGTTGGGGAACATCGCGGGAATGACAATGTTGGGGAACATCGCGGGAATGACAATGTGGATGATCTGTAGGGCACGGTCCCCAGCCGTTCCGAAAGGTGGACGAGCAACTGCGATGATTCATAATTCTTTCTTCTTGAGCCGCAACTTCCATGTTTTTGGTTCTCTGCTTAAATGCATCACTGCCACGATGAGCAAGGTCTTTTCTCTAATTTGATAAATGACACCGTAAGAAAATCTGTTGGTCCTGCATCGATGAGCACGATTTGATAGCTTAAACCAAGCATCGGGGTACTGAATTATTCTTTCGAGTGTCCTCTTTACTTCCGCAGCAAACTCATAGCCAAGACCTTCGCTCTGGTCGTTGTAATAGGAGATAGCTTCATTAAATTCATTTTTGGCAGGCTGGAGAAAAATAATCTCCATCACTATCTTGCTTTCTCTATCTCGGCGAATATATCTTTTGCCGGAATTGCGGTCATTTCACCTTGCTCAAACGCATCTATTCGGGCTTCTGCCTCTTGAGCCCATAATGCATCAATAGCATTTCTGGCTTGAAACTCAAAGCTGGACAAAATATTTTCGACCAATTCGGCCCGCGCCATCGGAGACAATTCCAACGCCTCAGCAAGTATGTGTTCTGCATGTTTTGGCATATTATACTACCTCCAAACTGATTTCGGTTTCATGCCGTTTACACAGCGTTAATAAAATATTTATAGAAAACAGATTTAAGATTTAAGGGTTAAGTAGTTAAGGACAGAGCGTGAAGGGGTAAGAACAAACCGTGAACCATAATCCTCTATCTTGCTCCTATTTTCTTTTCACGTATTTAATTAAGCCAGAGAACGGTGGCCAGGGATTCAGTTTCATTGAATTCCGGATCTCCTGTTACGATTGTGGCCGAATGTTCCACAGCCGCTGCCACGACGAATGCATCCGCGTAGGAAACCGGATGTTGAGCCTTAACACGGGCAGCGGCAAGAACACGTTCTGTCGTGGCGTCAATCAAACAGATAGGCAAATAAGATATGTCTTCTACGCTTGCGTCGGCTTTCTTTTCCCCTATTTTGCGGGCTATAATATAGTAGATTTCACCGAGACTGATAACCGATAGGTACGCTGTAACATGATTTGACAATGCATCCTTCAGGATATTCCGAACTTTTACACCCGCAGGTTCCGCCTGGAAGTACGCAAGCAGGGCATAACTATCGAGAATATATTTTGGCTTTTTCACGGCCTCTTTCCTTTTTCCGGTCAGCAAGCAATTCTTCTGTCAGCGATTCACCTATAGCAAGTTTGCCATAGAGCGATTCCACATGGTCAATGGCTTGCGGTGTAAGAACGATTTTGCCTTCTGTTTCAGATACCACCATCTTCATGCCTGGTTTCAAGCCGATATGCCGCCGGAACAAGGAGGGAATTACCACCCAGCCCTTGGAAGAAACTGTGACAATTGTTGAATGTAAAGCGCCCATAATAACCTCCATACGTTATACGTTTTCTTGGTATATAGTATAACATTTTTGAAAATGCGTCAAGGTCTAAGAATAGATGAGAGCTTTGCACAACCCCTATTTGCGTCATAACCTTTCAGGTCACGCGAGGTCACAAGTGAAAGGGGGGATTCATCATTCGTTGTGACGTTCTCTCTGTGGCCACTGACGCCGGTTGTATTAAGTATTAAGATGGGGCTAGCTGTAGGGAACGGTCGGCGCCCACGATTTACATCCAGTTATCAAGTTTTAACCCTTTAATACGCTTGAAATGTTTCGTATTGTTCGTCACCATCGTCAACCTATGGACAAGTGCGCAAGCGGCAATAAGCATATCTGCGTCATCGATGATCAGCCCATCGTTTTCAAGCGAGGCCTTCAGTTTCCCGAATGCCTCGCTAATCGCATCATCCGATTCGATGACGTTGATGCGATCGGTGAGCTTTCGCATCATGGTGAGATTTTCGTCAACCCGTTCAGACTTATAGGCTCCATAGTACTGTTCACTGACAGTAATGAAGGACCCGAAAATGTTATCAATTCCGCCAGACAAGATCTTATGCTCGATATGTTCGTTTCCCTTCAGCCAATAGATGCAGATGTCGGTGTCCAAGATGTACTTCACAGTTCGACTTTTCTTCTGCCATATCCGCTACGGTGAGCGGTAATATCCGCAATGATCTCATCTGCCGGACGATTGTCTTTCCAGACGCCGCAGAGGCCTGTTCTTTCGGTATCGGCGGCAGACTTGCGCCCAGCACGCCCGGCAACACTCTTGACGCCTTCTTTCAATGACCGCAACATCTTGATCGCCTGCGGCAGAACCGGCGGTGGCAGGGTTCTAATCTCTTTAAGAATGATTTCTTCGTATTTAGTTTGTGTTCTCATATGCTTACCTCACTTTTTGGGTCAGTCACATTGGGGGTTAGGCCGTTTAAATTTAGCGTTTTGCAATAAAAAATAGTGCTGAGGAAAACATAGTGCTGAGTGCAAAAAAACAAGTGCTGAGTGCAAAAAAACAAGTGCTGAGGACTGAGGACTGAGTGCTATTAAACACTGGTTGAAGCAGTCGCTTCTCCCTTGGATTGAATCCACTCCCGAATACTTTCTGCCGCGATTTCGTATGTCAACAGGGTGTCAAGCTGGACTTTTTCAGAGGCATCGAGCAGTTCTATGCCCACAATCTTACCATCCTCGGTGACATCAATATTGATGCCTTCTGCAACCTCTATGACACCTTGCGGCTTCAGGTGGCTCAACGATAAATAAACGACGTCGACTTCCCGGTCATATGTCACTTTCATTTTTATCGATCCTCCGATCTTTGTTTTAAAGGATAGACGGTGACAGACTTGTTTTCTGTTACTATAGATAAAATATCGTCCTCTTTGAGAGAGCTTTGAATAATTGCCAATTCTGTCATTTCGACCGCAGGGAGAAATCTTTAAATCCTTTGATCATTAATATTTCTCGTCGCTATCGCTCCTCGAAAC
>CAYGNV010000145.1:0-6369 GCA_964351355.1 uncultured Smithella sp. | reverse complement strand
CCGGGATGATGGAAACTTTTGTATAATGACAAATCGCCTTCATAAAAGTCCTGCGTGGCGAGGCTTTCCGCCTCCGGACTTCCCGCGGGTAGATTAAAAATAGCGAGGTTCAGAAAGTCAATGCAGTCGGCGTGGCGGCAGACGAAATCCAGCGTTTTCAACGCGGCCGCTTCGCCTTCCTGTGGCGTGCCGAAGAGAAAGTAGCAATAAGTGGCAATGCCGGCATTCTTCAGGGCTTTGAGCGCCGCCGAGGCTGTTTGAAGATCAATCCCTTTGTTCAAATGATCAAGGACGGTCTGATCGCCGGACTCCATGCCGAGTTTTAACATGACGCAGCCGCCGGCTTTCAGCGCTCGACAAAAATCCTCATCGGCTAAATGCCGGGTAACACGGGCAAAACCATACCAGGGCGCACCCGGCGGCTGTCCCGCCAGCGCCTTTAAAAGCGCCGGAGCGATGGAACTATCCAGAAGGTGAATCAATGATGGATGCGTCTGCTCAGTCAGCGCCTGCAATTCTTCGATGCTCTCCGTGACGGGTTGGGGCAGATAGGGATTGGCCTCGGCTTTCTCCGGGCAAAACGCGCACTTTCGCCACCAGCAGCCGCGCGCCGCGCTGTATGGCAGGATAAGCCCGGGAGACAGATAGCGATTCTCAGCCAGAAGGCTATAATCCATGGAGGCGCCGGTTTGGACATTTTTTACGCCCAAAAGTTCCAGCAATTTATCTTCTCCCGCGCCGGCCACGACTTCCTCCACAAGGCCGGGAAAAAGATTGGTCCGGCCAGTGATCTGGACCCAGGATGTTGTCAGGGACCCGCCCAGAATAATTTTCTGCCGGGGGTGGATTTTCTTAATGAAGCCGATCATGGCCATCGTACAAAACGCCTGGCTTAAAAAATTAAGCGAAAAGCCGATAAATTCTGGAGACTCTGTCAACGCTTGCGTCAGACGTCCGGAAAAGTAAGGATAGAAAGGGTTGGCTTCGGGATTTTCGGCGGCCCGGATCAAGTCGCCGCTTTTCACCGGGGATAGTTTGTTGTCTGTGTAGTCGGACAATGACAGGTTTACGCCGTAGGGCTTCCCGGCTAAATTCAAAACGCGATTGACATCCGACACGGCGCGGGAGTAGCGGCTTTTATTATCGTATGTGCCGATGTTTTGCAGGGCGGCCATGTTGGTTTCCAGTTTCTTGCAGGCTCGGACGCTCCAGCGGTCGGAAGGCGCGCCTGCCTGGGCGAAGGCTCGCATCAGATGGAGAATGCCTTCCAGATTGGCGTCGATCATCTGATGTTCAACGCCGTTCGCTCGCAGACAAGCGGACAATTTGGCAATTCCTGCCGGCGCTTCAGCGGGTTTTGCGACGGGCGGATGAATTAAAATTATTTTCGCAGTCATAAGTTACAAAATAAGCCTCGCGGTTCGGTTTTTTGCGCGCCTTGCATCTGAACATTTTTGCACAGTCCAAAAATATAGTGCTTTTCTACAATCCCACCGGTTCTAATTTGTTTTATTAATATCTGATGATCTCTTGCGCAAGCACTATCTGCTGCTTATATTTTCGTCTTGACAGCCAGTGAGCTTTACGCAATAGTTCCCCTCACCTAAAAAGGTGAGGTTGTTGTTGCTCAAGCATTAACACTGTGCGGATAATTTTTAAAGGTTTGACGTGGAAAAAAAACATATTTATTCTCCCGCACGCGGATGCAAAACACTACTCGTCCTGTGCGCGGCAATCTTTATTGCTCTGACGGCAGGCGCTGGTTTGGCGGCAGAAAAATATCCCTCCCCCAAGGGGAGGGCCGTCAATGATTTTGCCCAGGTGATTGATCAGGCTAACGCCGCTAAAATGGAATCGCTGGCGACCGAGATATTGCAAAAAACAGGAACAGCGGTTGTCGTGGCCACCATGCCGGAACTTGGATCAACGGAAGAAATAACCCTTTATGTGACTGGATTATATAAGGCCTGGGGCATCGGAAAAAAAGGCGAGGATAAGGGTGTTTTAATTTTTTTGGCTGTCAAAGAACGGAAAATCCGTATTGAAACCGGCTATGGTGTTGAGGGAATATTGCCGGATGGTTTAATCGGTGAAATACTCGATAAGTATGTTGTGCCGCAACTGAAAACCGGTGAAACGGGCAAGGCTCTTTACAACGCCATGTTTGCCTGTGGCGCTTATATTGCCAAGGATGCGGGTGTTCAGCTAACCGGTGTTGCTGCTCCTTACCGGGCAAAAGCCCGTCCGGAGCAGAAAGGCCTTAATGTTTTTGCAATCATATTCTTTTTAATTGCCGCGGCCGTGCTTCTGGGAACAAAAAAAGGCCGGCAGATGTTGCCCTGGATATTGCTGCTGCTGTTGAGCAGCAGCGGTCGGGGTGGCGGCGGCGGTGGTTTCGGCGGAGGGTTTGGCGGTTTCGGCGGCGGTGGAAGCGGCGGCGGCGGAGCAGGCCGTAGTTTTTAACCAATATTCAGGGTGGAGAGCATGGCAAAAATACCGGATCAACCTCAGGACATTTTCGCTCCTTTAACCGAGGATTATTTGAAAGCTTTCGGCAAGGATCTGATTTCGCTGATCCTTTATGGAAGCGCTGCCGGCGGGGCATACGTTAAAGGGAAATCGGATATTAATATCCTGGTTATTCTGACGCCGGAAGGCATCAACCGCCTGGAAGCTGGGTTTGCTCTGGTCAAGAGCTGGAGAAAACGCAATGTGGCTGTGCCGCTGGTGATGACCAAAGCCTTTATGGCGTCATCGCTGGATGCGTATCCCATCGAATTTTTTAATATGAAAAACAATTCGATTTTGATTCATGGCGAAAATGTTCTTGAGTCGTTAGTCTTCAAACCGGAAGACCTGCGCCTGCAAATTGAGCGGGAACTCAAAGGGAAGATTCTTCTGCTTCGTGAAGGTTATCTGGAATCCGGGGGGTCAGAACGCCCCGTCAGGCAACTGATCCGTAAATCATTGACGGCGTTTGTTTCTATTTTTAATGCGATGCTGTATTTAAAGCAGGCGCAGGCGCCGCACAACAAACGTGAAACCATCAAAGAAATGAACAAGGTTTTCGCAATCGATGCAGCCGTATTGATGCTCTGCTTCGAAATCAGCCAGGACAAAGATAAATTTTCCGGCAAAGAAGTGATCGACGTGTTTAAAAAGTATTTACAGGAAGTAGAAAAGGCATGTGACATCATCGATAGTTTATAATAATTTAACATCATGGAGGAGAGGAAAATGTCGACAGGAAAGAAAATTATCATTGTGGTAGCGGTTATTGCTGTTCTGGCTATTGCTTTATATTCAATTTTTGCGGGTAACTACAACAAATTTGTGCAAATGGACGTCGGGATCAAGGCGGCTTGGGCTCAGGTGGAAAATCAACTGCAACGCCGTTATGATTTAATTCCCAATCTGGTGGAAACGGTGAAAGGTTATGCCAAGCAGGAAAAAGATGTTTTGGTAGAAGTGACCAATGCCCGCTCTAGGGTCGGCGGGGCAGGAAATGTTCCCGATAAGATCGCGGCCAACAATCAATTATCCGGCGCGCTCAGTCGGTTGATGGTGGTGGTAGAGCGATATCCTGATTTGAAATCGAATCAAAACTTTATGAAGCTGCAGGATGAACTGGCCGGAACAGAAAACCGGATTGCCGTGGAGAGAATGAGATATAACGAAGCGGTCAAAATTTACAACCAGGCTATTAGAATCTTCCCGGCAAACTTTGTTGCCGGTATGTTCGGCTTTAAAGAAGCAGCCTTCTTTGAAACGCCGAAAGAAGCCAAGGCGACGCCGCAGGTGAAATTTTAGAGACGGCTTGTTTTGTGCAAAGTTCCAAAAACTTATCAGTTTGAAATTATAAAGCCCTGAGCATCGTAAGGCTGTTCAGGGCTTTATTTATTCAGACAATACCCAGTCCGCCAGATTCCGTCGGTAAAGGTAAAACGCGAAGGCTCGTGTGGTTTTGCCGGTCTTTTATACTCGGAAATGCTGTAGTCCGGATCATGGGGAAGTATCAAGATATTTGCCGCAGCCTCCGGTAAAATGGGATAAATGGTCCGGTGTCGGGCCTGCTCGAAGAGTTCATCAAGATCGCGGAAGATGGCTTCCGGTTCTTTCAGGTTCAGAGAAGGCGCGACGCGATCAAAAAGAACCGCTTTTTATTCATCCGGGATTATGATAGTCAAATTAACAAATATTTTGTGAGTGAAAATCAATGGAAACGATAAACAAACGTCCCTGGGGTTACTATCAAATCTTATCCGATGCTTCAGATCATGAAGACGATATTGAAAGGCTGGAAGACAAGCACGGCAGGGTTTAATCAACATCAATGAACTCAAGGATGAATTAAGTGTTATGTCCCCTGAATGCCCACGGAAAACAGGCCGGGAATCATGAGTGAGAAAACGATCCAATACTGGATAGACATCTCTGAATATGATTTGCAGGTCGCAAAATCACTTCTCGATAAAGGCCATTATCTTTACGTCGGCTTCATGTGCCATCAAGCAGTTGAAAAAATGCTCAAGGCTATGTACGTGAAGCAGACTTCAACCATGCCGCCTTATATTCACAAATTGGATAAGTTGGTTGATCTTGTGGGCTTGAATATAGCCATATCCGCAGAGCGTAACGACTTCATAGATGAATTGACACCCCTCAACATTCAGGCCCGTTATCCGGCATACCGGGAGGCAATTTACAGCCTGATCAACAGAGAAAAAGCGTCGCAGATCATCGAAAAAACGGAGGAGCTGCTCCAGTGGCTAAAAGCGCAGATTCTGTAGAGAAGAAATTGAAAGATTTCATCGCCCTTATGAGGGAAACATACAATATTTACGCTGTTGTCCTTTATGGTTCCTATGCGGAGGGCCGGGCAAACGATGACAGCGACATCGACGTTGCCGTTTTTTCAGACGACTTTGGAAAGGATCCCTATGAAGAGATGAAGGCGCTTTTCCGTCTCCGACGACAGATCGATACCGACATCGAACCGTTGCCGTTCAGCCGGGACGCCTATTTCGGCAGCGACTCCGCCGAATTTGTCAACGAGATTGTCCGGAAAGGCAAGGTCATTTACATGGCGGGCCGCACCTAAAACAGCTTACGCTTAACCATAATGTTGATTTGTCAGGAGTACGATATGAGAACCGTTAACCTCGCCATCGATGGCGGCGCCAAGACGATCATCAGCGGGATTCCCATCTATTGAAGCTCAAAGAATTCAAGGGCATCGAAATTAGCAAGGTTGCAGATTTTCTGAGAACAAAATGAAAGTCGTCAAATGTATGGACAAAAAAATGGTCATCAAGCAGGAATAGTAACACCTATCTTTTGAAGTGATGCAAGAACCATTATTTGAGGAAAATCTATGAATTCAAAACCAGAAGGAACCGGTGCGCGAGCTTGTTGGTTTGTTGGTGCTGCCTTCGGAGGAACCGACAACCAGACACAAAGATTTCTTGACGAGGGGATTTGGGAATTAAAAAATCCCAGCGATAAGGAAAGCGCACTGGTTAAATCAATGGTTCCCGGTGATCGCATTGCAATAAAGTCAACCTATGTACGCAAGCGTGACCTACCCTTCGATAATCGGGGTGAATTTGTTTCTGTCATGGCAATCAAAGGAATTGGAGCAGTTTCCGGGAACCCGGGCGATGGCCTCAGAGTGCAAGTCGCTTGGAACCAACCCAAGCCCCTACGCGAATGGTACTTCTACACTTATAGAGCTACGGTCTGGAGAGTGTTGCCGGGCGATTGGGCGGCCGATGCATTGATTGATTTTACTTTTGAGGACAAGCCACAAGACCTTAGCCGGTTTAGAAATGCTCCCTATTGGCGGGAGCGGTTCGGTGATAGTGCAGTGGATAAGAGTCGATTTAACTGGACACGATTCTATGTGGCCGTCGCCGATAAGCTTCTTGAATTCCGGGAGAAAAGGGAAGAATTGGTTGCGGGAATTTATGAGATAGCCGGGCGCGTGGACGGCCTTTCGAATCTGCAAGACCAATTTGCAGACGGATCATCCGGACCCCTCAAGGACATCTGTCCATTCACGACCATGGGAATTTTCAACCGAGGCATTACTGACGCCAACCGAAAAACCATTGCAGCAGAGTTGGCAAAACTGCTGGGTGTGGATGAAGCGGTCCCCGAGTCCTTTGAAGGTATTCCCGTTGTAAACAATCAAAGGTCGTGGTTTTTTCAGTATGCCAAGGAGAGGCAGGCGAACGACATAGACACGCTCTGGGCGATCTTTGCGGAGGCTATTCGATTCTCGGAATCAGACAATGCGGAAGCAAGAAATGACTTTATCAAGGCCTACGACAAAACTACAAACGTTTGGGGTATTGGATGGAATCTAAC
>CAYGNV010000144.1:1384-6417 GCA_964351355.1 uncultured Smithella sp. | reverse complement strand
ATCCGCCGCCGCCTTCTTCTCCGAAACGCTGAGCGGCTTTTTGAGTTTGGGTTTTTCAGCCTTCATCACCCCCGGTGCGAACTTCTCAATCGGGCCATAATCTTTTTCATGGAGACGGGTGTAATCGGCAGGGGTGAGTTCGCCGGATTTTAAAGCGGCTTTAATTTCTCTGTAATGCTCTGCGTTTGTAGGGTATAGGCCATTGCTTATAACTCTAAACCCTTGTCCGTCTAAAAGCGGAACCATAGATTGACCGCTTTTAAGTCTACTGTCCCGATACTGGCGATCAGTTTTATGCCCTCGATCTTCAAACGCTGCAATTAATCTTGATTCTTCTTCGGGCGTAAATTTCCTGTCAAGTTTACCATCAGGCATTTTACGAATTATTGGCCTAACCGTTTTGTCTGTGCCTTGTTCAAACTTAATGCCAGTTTCTTTTTCAATTCCATCCCAATCCGGCGGGGCACCTCTGTTTGTTGCTGCCGGATCTTCGCCATGCTTTTTGGCATAAAATTCAGATTGTGTCATCAAATGCGCCGGTTTCCCAAAAGAACCCCCGCCCCCCAATTCCGCATTGTCCGGTTTTGTTTCGTCAGAAACTCCGGCAGAGGCTTGAGCGACGGGGGGTTCTCCGGTCAGCAGGGCTTCGGTTTTCGGAGACTGAACACCAAACGCATCCAGTATCTTATACGCTAAAACAGCGTTGTGGGCTTCGTCTGGCTGCTGATAAAGCATTCGCTTATTTTCAACCGACTGCTCAAGAGTACCACCGTTTCTGACATTAAGCGCGATGTCATCATACAGCTTACGAGCAAGTTTGTGTTCCTTGTTGGACATATACCAGTGCGGCCGGCCGGTATTGTCGTCCATAGCCGAAACTGAGTTGGCAACATTCTTCAATATTGCTTGATCGCTATCAAAATCCTTATATCGTATTGCAGTGCTTTTTTTGAAGTCCTCGACTGCCTTTAACCTTTGATCTTCAGGTATTGATTCCTTGACATAATAACTGGTCATTTCATCATAGTTGATGACCCCGACATATCCTTTTGGCGGGTAGAGACTATCGGCTTTTGGTACAATGACATCAGGTTCAGCTTTCGGCGGTTCTGGTAATTCAGCAACAGGCGGTTCAATCGGTTCAGCAACAGGTTCAATGGGCGCTTGATACGGCGTTCCCAAACTCCGGCGACCGCCACGGTTGGCTTTCATGCGCTCGTTTTCAAGTCTGAGCATTTCCCGGCGGTTTGATACCATGTTGATGAGCCGTTTTGACATGATTCTTTGAACTAAATCGGCCTCATATTTCTTTTGTTGAATCTCTATATCAATGCGTTCTTTTTCAGACTGATCTATTGCGGCCTTACGTTCTGCGGCCAACTTATCAAGGTCGGCGTAAACTTGCGATCTGGCAGACGAAGCCCATCTGTCAAATTCATCCTTCTCCATTCTGGGGTAAATTGAAGCAGGTATCTGAGGCGTTTTGCTTCTGTCGCCTTTTCTTGCCAACGCGGCCCATTCTTGGAATAATTGCTCTTCACTTTCAGGCTGCGATTGGGGATTACTCGAAACAGTAGCATCAAGTTCTTGTTCAAGCTGCGCTTGCTGAGACAGTGCGGCTTGTCTGGCGGATTCCTGATCTTTTACGCCTAAAGACTTATTCGCAGTTTGAAGCGCATATAACCATTCTGGCATCCTTTCGGGCGCTTGTGTACGATCATACGGCAAGGCAGGAGGTCTGCCTGCCAGCGTTTCGTTTATATCAAGTCCTTGCAGTTCTTCGCTGTCTGTCCTGAGCGATGATCTTATCGGTAATGCCAAACTCTTAGACGGTTTTGCCACTTCCTCATTAAATGCGTTCAGGGCATCATCAGTCGTTTGCGCCTGCATGATCGTTGTGGGTATTACAGGTTCGGGTGCAATCGTCGTAGGGGCAGCAAGGGGCGGCTGAACGGGGGGTTCAACAACAGGCTGAACGGGTTCAGGTACGGGGGGCTTAACCTCTGGCGCACCGGGTTTTTCAGCGTCAACACCTGCGAGTTTTCGATAAGCTGCGCCGCCGCCGGTCATAACTCCAGTTTGCAGGATAACAGCGGGGAGTACTTCTTTTGCCGACTGAATCCAATCTTCAGGGCTTCTCCAATCAGGTGCTTTTTCTTCAGTCATCCCGGCGCCTGCTTCGACGCCTTTCTGCCCCATCTGTGTGATGGTTTCGGTAGCTTCTTCAGTGGCTAAAAGACCCGTTGCCCTTGCAAGCCCACCGGCAACTTTCCCGGCCGTACCTTTCGGCAGAAAACTTGCGGCCCTTCCTAATGGCGTTTGAACAAGCGCAAGTTCAAGCGCATTACCAACGGCTTCCGGCCCTGCTTCCCATAACCCGGATTCCGTGGCGTATTTATCAAATTCGGCTTTGAACGCGGCTTCTTCTTCGGGGCTTATCGGTCTACCAAACTTTGCAAATGATTCCTTGTTTCGCTTTTCAAGCCAATCCTGCATGACTTGGTATCCGGTAGCGCGCAAAGCGACCGCACCACCACCGGCCATTTGACCGGCAACGATCCCGGCAGGTCCGGCAGGAGTACCAGCCAAACCACCAGCAACAGAACCAGCCAATGAAGCGCCGGAATAAGCAAGGTTCGGTCCCATTTCGGCCACGTTCTTTTTGCTGATCAACCCGCCGGTAAGCGGCACATCACCGGAGCCTGAATATTCTTGCGCCAAATCCTTGTTACGTTTATCCACCCATGAAACAAATTTATCAGCCGGGCCTTGATCCGTAACCGATGCGCCGGATTGCCCTTGCACTGCCCTGATACCAGTGGCGACGATGTTTTCAGGGATGCGTCCGACTGTTCGGGCAAGTGCGCCCAGGGTAGAGCCATCGTCTCTGGATAGATTACTGAATCTTTCTTGCTCGGCCTGCTGATCCAGTTCAAACCCCTTGCTGATAAACACATCCCGTACCAGCGGCTTTTTATCGTCCGGCAAGTCGGCATAACCCGGCTCCCTTGAAAGCTGATCGTCAATCAAGACCTCGAATACAGCGCGTTTTTTTTCTTCTGGTACGGTCAGCCATTTGGGATCGTCAAGAAAGGAATAATCCACAAGTATCTCCCTACATCATTTCGGAATCATCTGTTACGCTTAAAACCATCTTTGCCAGGTCAGCATCAGATACGTTCGGGAATTGCTTTCTCAGATTTTCGGCCATGTCCTTTAATGTGGGAAGATCATCGGTTTTCTTTTTCTGCCGGATTGCAAATTCAAGCTCGCCCTCGCCAAACTTCTTATCATTCTCAGGCTGTGTTGAACGTGCTATTCCTTGCGCCCATGAACCGATTGAACGGGTTTCTCCGGGCTTATAGCTGGTCTTGTACGGGCCTGCTTGTGACTCTGTGGATTGATTTAAAATACCGTCAAGTTCGGTCATGGACAATTTGGGGAGTTCGGCGGTTTGTTCGGGATTTGTCGCTACGCCGGTTCGTCCGGTTGTTTCCAGTTTCGCCATGCTGGTTTGCTGCCCCCTGCCGTTCACCATTGCTACGGCTTCATCAATTGACATGGTACGGCTTCCCGGTTTCCCCGTTGACGTGCCGGGTTCTGCCGGGTTCATACCGGAGGATGGGGCGGCAAGACTGCCTTTGTTCTTGGATGATCGCATCGAATCAAAGTCAATTTCAGGCACGGTTATCTTATCATCGCTGAATATGCCTTTTTTGGTAATCTTTTCAACATCCTTTGTGGGGATACCATGAAATTTGGCGTACTGTCGCATACCATCAAAATCTTTGTTGCTCTGGTATTCCAACAGATTTTTGATTATCTCATCTTTTTGTTTTTCGCCCTGAACATTGTTTTGTGTCTTGCCTGAAAGTTCAGGAACTTCTTTTAATTCTGGAGGCCCGTTATCTTTAAAAGTAGCATAAAACACTTTTCCTGTTTGAGCGTCGGTCAAAAACTGTCCTTTTGAGGCTTTATCGCCACCTGAACCTCTTGCTTCAAGCATTTGGCGCTGATAATCCCGTTGATCTTTTTTATCTTCGTATCGCTCTTTGATTCTGGTTTCTTCGGACTTGGCGCGGAGTTCATCAGCCTTAATTTCGGCTTTTGTACGTTCAGCAAAATTCATGCCCTGAATTTCTTTATTCGCTGCAATTTGCTTGTCCGTATCCTCAGCCTGATACCTCGCCCGGAGTCGCGCAAGACTTTCCTCTCTGGTAGCCATTGCCTCCATCTTCAGCATATCCGAACGATCTTTGATTTTCTCGTCCTGCACTTCACCAGCGGCTTTGAATCCACCAGCGGCAGCACCCCCCAAGCCCATCATAAGCCCACCGAGCCAACTTGCCATTACATGCCCCCTTTCGGTGCTGCAAGACCACCACCACGCATAGGCGGCGCTTGTTGCGGCATCTGCCCTGCTTGCTGCCCCTGCGGTCTTTGCTGCTGAACTTCGGCCTGTTTCGCCACAATCTTCTGGCCTTGTGGCGTTTGCTTTGCTTGTTCAGCTATTTGCTGGACTTCTTCGGGTGTCATCTTACCAGTTTTAACAGCGTCATCAAGGTATAAACTGGCGGCGTAACTGAACGCCTGCGCCCGTTCATCCTCGCTTAACTTGGGAAGTCCGACGATTTCAGCAATGCCGATGATCTCCCCGGCTACCTGGTTAGCAGCATTTTGAAGCACTGAGCCGTGGATCTTTGCCCCTTTTTGCGCGGCTGCGGTTTCGACTCTGGTAATGACCTTGAACGTGGCTTGACCGATCATGTCAATTGCCTTGTTCCGATCCGTGATCTTCATGATCCCGTCAACAACCGTATCGGCAAACTTCTCACTGTGGATGATCTTCACACAATAAGCCATGAACATATCGTATTGGCGCTGAATCTTCGGGTCAGTCTTTCCGGCTTCCGGTTGCGTGGCTTGACCTTCTGCCGGTGGCATCGTTTCTTCCTGTGGTTGCGTAGGCGTGGCTAAGTTCTTAGGCATATTTCACCTGCTGCTGTTGGGGTGCAGACGTTTGAAAATGTGAC
>CAYGNV010000144.1:0-1284 GCA_964351355.1 uncultured Smithella sp. | reverse complement strand
TTCTTAGGCATATTTCACCTGCTGCTGTTGGGGTGCAGACGTTTGAAAATGTGACATCCACCAGTTGTTTTCAGTACCTTGCGCGGCTTTGGCGGTCTGCTTGGCAAAGGTTTGGGTGGAGTCACCGGCCCCTGTCGCGGCCTGATACTGAGCGTTTACATCTGCGGAAGGCGCTGCGGCTGTGGCGCTAGTCCCAGCGGTAGGCGCTTCGGAATCCGGGAAGATCATCGTTCCCTTTTTCGGAGTTGCAAGACTGCTCGTTGAAAAGTTCTTCGCCATCTTTTCATCTTCATACTTGCGCTTTTCTTCGAGGGCGTCCTGGTAGTTTTCGCCTTCCATTAAAGACGCGCCGACACCGGCAATCCCTTGCGCTGCCCCCTGCCCGACCCCGGCCCATATTTTTGCTGAAGCGTCGGTCATGGTTTTTGGGTCAACGGACGGCAAGTTGGCGTTGGTTCCTGCGCCTATGCCTTTTGTCGTGGCATCTGCAAACTTTGTCGGGTCCGGCGCTGAAGTGGAAGTCGGGACGGCTGAAGCGGCTTTAATTGGCGCATTTGCATTTACAGACACGTCAACAGCCGCTTCCGCTGCCGTGCTGTAGGCATCCCAGGCGAGGGACGCCCCCTTAAAGACCCCTGCGGTAACACCTCCGATCAGTGCGCCTTTAAGCGTACTTTCCAAAATGTCCTCGCCCGTAATAAGTGCCGTAGCTGCCCCAATGACTGCGCCGGCAACAATGCCGATAGCCACCGCCCCGGCAACTGCTCCAACTGCTGAGGCTGTCGCCCCGGCTCCAAAGACCATGACCGCAATTGCTGTTGCAGTTTCAGGCATTTTCGGTATCCTCCGTATGCTTTTCGACCCCGTAAATATGCAGGTCATGTAAGACAAAGTTCTTTAAAAAGGCTTTTGTGACAACGCCCTCTTTGATCATGCCGATCTTGTTTGCAAGTCCGATTGTTTTATCGTTGTAAGCCGGGATCATGCCTACGATCTTCATATACCGGGTATGTTTAAAGACCCATGCCATTGACAGTTTAGCGAACTCTGAAGCGTTCCCCCACATGGCCGGCGTGGTGGAAATGTGCGCCATGCAGCATATCCCGTTCATGGGGTCTATCCTCACAGCGCCCTTTTTGGAATCATCCATCAGATAGATAATGGCCTCATGCAGAACCGGAACGTAATAACCATCAGGCGTCAGGTCATCGGAAAGGTAGTCTTTAACTTTTGGATGATTGAATATCTTTGCCAGCGCCTTCTTGTCTCTTGTTCTGGAAACAA
>CAYGNV010000143.1:0-6544 GCA_964351355.1 uncultured Smithella sp. | reverse complement strand
CGCCCGTCATGCCGTAGTTAAAATTGTTCACGCAGATCACCGTCATATCCATGTTGCGCCTTGCAGCGTGGATGATATGGTTGCCGCCGATGGCGAACAGGTCGCCATCTCCGGAGACGACGAGAACTTTCGTATCCGGTTTGGCCAACTTCAGTCCTGTGGCGAAAGGAATCGGCCGGCCGTGGGTCGTATGATAGGTGTCGATTTTGAGATAGCCCGGCATTCGGGCCGTACAGCCGATACCCGAGACCATGGCTATTTTGTCCAGATCGATTTGCGATTTTTTAATCGCTGTAAGCACGGCGCTGAACGCAGAGCCAATGCCACAGCCGGGACACCAGATATGGGGCAACCGGTCAACCCGGAGCAGGTCGTTCATGGGATGAGGCGGCGGCGATTTTGCAAGTTTCTTTACGGTCATGCTTTTTTCTTCTTTCCCTTCTGCACGTTCATGATGGCGTCAAGAATGGCTGCGGGATGGATGATGCCCCCGCCGAAATGGGGTACCAACCCGACCGGACAAGCGCCTCCGGCGCACCGCTCCAGTTCAAGGACCATTTGTCCGGCGTTGATTTCCGGCATGATGAGGGCTTTGAGGTTCGGCGCCAGGGAACGGATGAGTTCCTCCGGGAACGGCCAGACCGTATTGAGCTTGATAAGACCCACCCGGATGCCTTTCGCACGAGCCTCGCGCACGGCGTGTTTGGCGGAACGGAAGCTGATCCCGTAGGCCACGACCACGATGGCCGCGTCGTCCAGAAAGAAATTTTCCGTGCGGATGATCTTATCCTTGTTGCCTTTGATCTTCCGGATCAGGCGATCCATCATATGCGCCTGGGTCGCGACGTTCATGACTGGGTACCCCCGCTCGTCGTGCGTGAGTCCCGTTACGTGGATGCGGTAGCCGTCCCCGCAATTGGCCATGGGGGCCACGCCGTCGGGATCGGCCTTGTAGGGCTTGAAATCGTCGGGAGGCACCGATGGCTTGCGCCGGTTCACAATGGTGATCTCCTCTTCCCGCGGGATGACGACCCGCTCATTCATATGACCGACGACCTCGTCAGCCATGATCATGACGGGCAGGCGGTACTGTTCGCTCAAATTGAAGGCCCAAATCGTGAAGTCGAACATCTCCTGGGGGCTGGACGGAGACAGGGCGATAATTTCATAATGGCCGTGAGAACCCCAACGCGCCTGCATCATATCCCCCTGAGCCACATTCGTCGGCAGTCCCGTGCTGGGCCCCGTTCTTTGCACATTGCAGACAACGCAGGGCGTTTCTGTGCAGAGTCCAAGACCGATATTTTCCATCATGAGGGAAAAGCCCGGCCCGGAGGTGCTCGTCATGGACTTGACGCCGCCCCAGCTTGCCCCTAAAATGGCGGCCATGGAAGCCAGTTCGTCTTCCATCTGAATATAAATGCCGTCGCAATCCGGCAGCCTTGTGGACATGCGCTCGGCGATTTCCGTCGCCGGCGTGATGGGGTAGCCCGCAAAAAAACGGCAGCCCACCGCCAGAGCGCCTTCGCAACAAGCGTGATCGCCGTTCATAAAATATGTTCCCGTCATGACGGCTTTACCGGCCACTTATTTCTCCTTCTTTTGCGTCGTCATGGACGGCTGTTGATCTCCATCGTCATCGACTGCGTATATGGCAAAATCGGGACAGAGAATCTGGCAGAAGGTGCAGTTGACGCACTTCGACGCATCGACGACCTCGGGGTAATGATACCCTTTTTTATTAAATTGTTCGGATAGGCGCAGAACGCCGCGAGGACAGAAGGTGATGCAGAATTGACAGCCTTTGCAGTAGTCTTCGATGACGACGATCCGCCTCAGGCCGGCCCGGTTTTGTTCCAGATTTAAGGGTTTTCTCCAATATTTCATGTTCTCTGATTTACCTGATAACAATAATGTTAAAAAAGCATTATAAGAAGACGGTAATGGTGTCAAGTGAAATAGTCCGCTTTGTTGGACAGGTGTCTCACTGCGGCATTGCCAGCCGGATGGAACAAAATATAATTTCACAAGCTAAACGCGAAAGAACCTTGTTTTTGCATAGTCTCTCGGCTATACAACAACAAGGAGAACAACATGAAAAAAGTGGATTTAATGATATTTGATTTTGACGGCACGCTCGCCGATACGGGCGCAGACCTTGTTTCCTCCATTAATCACACCTTGACAGCGATGCGGCTTGGTCCGAAATCGTCTGAAGAAATTCTCAGTTTTGTGGGTGACGGCCTTAAAAAACTAATGGAGAGATCGCTTGGAGAGCATCATAAGGGACGACTGGAAGAGGCGATAAGCATTTTCAGCGGCCATTATGAAAAGCATCTTCTGGATCAAACGGTTCTTTGCCCGCGTATCGAAGATGTGTTGAAATATTTTAATCATAAAATGAAGGTGATTCTGACCAATAAGCGTTATCATTTAACGCTGGCCATCGCCCGTGGGCTTCACATTGATCGGTATTTCATGGAGATTGTGGGCGCGGATTCCACGCCGTTTCAGAAACCGGATCAGCGGGTGGTTGAATATCTGTTGACCAAATACAATGCAGAGCCCCAGAAAACAGTCATCATCGGCGACGGCGTCAATGATATCGCGGTGGCTAAAAATGCGGGGATTTTGTCTTGCGCGTATTTAAACGGGCTGGGCGACAAAGAGACGCTGCTTAGGATGGAAGCCGATTTTTATTGTGAGAATCTCATGGAAATCAATTCTCTGTTTCAATAATGATGATTAAAAAAATTGAGCAAACCATAAATAAATATCATATGCTGAAGCAGGGCGACCATGTTGTTGTCGCTTTATCCGGAGGCGCCGATTCCTGCGCGCTACTCTTGTGTCTTATCTGTCTGTCTGAAACGTATGGTCTGAAATTGGTTGTTGCCCATTTCAATCACGGGTTGCGGCACGAGGAATCAGAAGGAGATGAGCAATTTTGCCGCACTCTGGCGCAAAGATGCGGTCTGCTTTTTGTGACGGAAAAAATGCGTCATCCATCAATTCCCAAAGGCGTATCACCGGAAGATTATTTCCGGCAGGAAAGGTATCGATTTTTAGATAAAGTTGCCGCGGATCACGGGGCGAATAAAATTGCACTTGGTCATCATCTGCACGATCAGGCGGAAACTGTCTTGCTTAATATTTTGCGTGGCAGTGGCCTGGATGGCCTCAAAGGTTTTCTGCCGATGCGGGAAAATAAGTACATCCGTCCGCTGATGGACGTATCACGACAGGACATCCACGATTTTCTCAAAGATGCCGGTGCTGAATATCGCGAGGACAGTTCCAATAACAGCATGGCTTATTTGCGCAATCAAATCCGGATTGAGCTGATTCCATATCTTAAAGAAAACTATAACCCCCGGATTGAGCAAAGCCTGATAAGGATGGCGGATATTATTCGCCGGGACGATGAATTTATCTGCGGATATGTCAGCGATATCCTGACATCGCCTCACATTCAAAAGAAGCAGAATGAAGTATCATTTTCCGCTGAATATTTTAAGACGCTCCACGCTTCTTTAGGTTACAGACTTCTCAAGGCTCTCCTGGAAGACCTGGCGCCGGACAGCAAAGGTTTTTCGTCTTCCCATGTTCAATCGCTTGCCGATCTGGTGATCAACAGCGCATCGGGAAAAGAAATTTCATTGCCTTATCGTCTTAAAGCTGAAAAAGAGTATGATCGTATTGTCATTAAATCCAGCTGGATGGAGAAAACAAGGGATTACGAATATTTTATAATGATTCCCGGGACGATTGATTTAAAAGAAAGACGCATTATCTTATCTGCGAGACAAGGAACGGCAGATGAGATTGATTTTAACTGCATCGATAGGATTTATTTTGATGAGGATAAAATTAAAAAACCTCTCACCATCCGGAATCGCAGAAACGGAGACTGGTTTGAGCCACTGGGGACGCGAGGCTCGCAAAAAATAAAGAAGCTGCTCATTGACCGAAAGATACCGAGGCCGGAACGCAATCGACTGGCAATGCTTGCCGATCAGGAATCCGTGATCTGGATCGAGAACATGCACTTAAGCGAAAGAGTTAAAGTGTTGCCTGAAACAAAAAATGTCTTAATTCTGGAAATTCGCTCCTCGCCATGAGGGCTTAAGTCCGCATAAGAAAATATTTGAGTTAAATTGGATATTATTATAAAGGTCAAAAAATACAAAGTCAATTTTAAGGAGAACGATATTGAATCAGTTTCAAAAAAACATTGCACTTATCCTGACGGTGCTTCTGGTCTTTTTGCTTGTCTGGCAGTTGTTTAACCAGCAGAAAACCACTACAAAAGATGTTATTTACTCGGAAATGTTATCCCACCTTAAAAATGGCGAGATTAGTGAAGTCACCATTCAGGGTGAAGCCGTCACAGGAAAGCTCGCCAATGGGAACACGTTTAAAACATACGCGCCCAAAGATGATGGGTTGGTTGCTATGTTCAGGGAGAAAGGCGTTAAGATCACCGCCAGGCCACAGGACGAAAACGCCTGGTATATGATTTTTGTGTCGTGGTTCCCCATGCTTTTACTCATCGGTGTATGGATTTTCTTCATGCGTCAGATGCAGTCGGGCGGCGGAAAGGCGATGTCTTTTGGCAAAAGCAGGGCGCGCCTGATTACCGATAAATCCAAAAAAGTAACATTTGCCGACGTGGCAGGCGTTAATGAAGCCAAGGCAGAACTCGAAGAAGTGATCGACTTTTTAAAAGATCCCAAAAAATACACCAAGCTGGGCGGCCGCATTCCCAAAGGGTTGCTGCTGGTGGGGCCTCCCGGAACCGGCAAGACGCTTCTGGCGCGCGCAATTGCCGGTGAAGCCGATGTTCCCTTTCTGAGCATCAGCGGTTCTGATTTTGTGGAAATGTTTGTCGGTGTCGGCGCATCCCGCGTGCGTGATTTGTTCGGTCAGGCTAAAAAGAATGCACCGTGTATCATCTTTATTGACGAAATTGACGCCGTGGGACGGCATCGTGGCGCGGGTCTTGGCGGTGGTCATGATGAAAGAGAACAAACCCTCAACCAATTGCTGGTGGAAATGGATGGATTTGAGTCTAATGAAGGCGTGATTCTGGTTTCGGCAACCAACCGCCCCGATGTTCTGGATCCGGCGCTTTTACGACCAGGGCGTTTTGACCGACAGGTGGTTGTTCCTCTGCCGGATGTCAAAGGCCGGGAAAAAATATTTGAAGTGCATGCGCGCAAGGTGCCCGTTGCGGAAGACGTCGATTTTGCTGTTCTGGCTAGAGGGACACCCGGCACATCAGGCGCGGATATCGAGAATCTGGTTAATGAGGCGGTATTAAATGCAGCCAGATTGAATAAAGAAAAAATTAGCATGGTGGATCTTGAATTTGCCAAAGACAAGGTTCTGATGGGCACTGAAAGAAGAAGCATGGTCATCAGCGACCAGGAAAAGCGCAACACAGCCTACCATGAAGCCGGTCATACCTTGGTTGCCCGTCTGATTCCCGGAACCGATCCGATCCACAAGGTAACGATCATTCCGCGTGGCAGAGCCCTGGGATTGACCCAGCAGTTGCCGATTGATGAGAAACATACCTATCCCAGTCAATTCCTGGAAGACACTATCGCCATTTTGCTGGGTGGACGCGCAGCCGAGGAGATTGTGCTGAATGATTATACCACAGGCGCCGGAAATGACATTGAAAGAGCCACCAATCTTGCCCGGAAAATGGTATGTGAATGGGGCATGAGCCAGACAATGGGTCCGCTGAGCTATGGCAAGAAAGAAGAACAAATCTTTTTAGGGCGCGAATTTGCCACGCACAAGGATTATAGCGAGGATACGGCCAAAAAAATCGATGCGGAAGTGGTGTCTATTGTGAAGCGCAACTACGATAAGGCTCTGTTGCTTCTGAACGAACATATTGAAATTCTGCACAAAATATCCACTGAACTTCTGGAAAAAGAGGTTCTCAATAGTTCGGAAATTGATGAAATCATCGGCAGCGCACTACCTGTCCAACCGGCGCCGCAGACGTATTCGTGATAAATCGTATATTTCCATCACTGAAAATGGTGAGGAATTTTGAAATTAGTTAAAATAAACAATTTTAACGAAGCTGTCGCGCTATTTAAAAAAATAGGCGTTGATCCTTATGGGATCGACGCAATGGCAACCAAGACACAATCTGTTAATATCCTTCTTTCGGCCCAACCCTGCAAAGTCGCGAATATTCTCAAACAGGAGATGCTGTCGCTTGGCGCTGATGCCGCCGTAGCCAGGGGAAGCGTTGCCTGCAGTATCGATGCGACGGATGTTTTAATCATGGGGACGCTCAAACAGATCAATGCGCTTGCGAAAAAAATCGAAAATCAGCCTTTTGGTCTTGGTGTTATAGCAAAAAATATTCTGGCGTTGCTCGGCAATAGTAATCAATATCAATATATTTTCAAAACATCACGACGTGAAATGATCCTTGGTGAAAAAACGTTAATCATGGGTATTTTGAATGTCACGCCGGATTCCTTTTCAGATGGCAACCTATACTTTGATCAGCAAA
>CAYGNV010000142.1:0-6549 GCA_964351355.1 uncultured Smithella sp. | reverse complement strand
GCCCGTATATCATAATTTGCTGATATACGAAAGATTTAATGTTACGTGGTACTAGACTGTGAAGCATTAGACAAAAGACTTAAGGACACAGAGAAGGAGCTTAACCCGTTTACCGAAAAGGTTAAAAATCGTTCTGCATTTGATGAACTTCAAAAGAAACAGAATGATGAGGCCGCTAAATTGAACGCAATTATTAATGAGTCAGCAGTAATAGGTAAACTGCGAGAAAAGAGGCAAACCAAGCCTATCTCGGATAAATATGCGGATCTCTTTTCTTGCTACCTTTCTATTTTAACTGAAAATGATAAATTCAAGTGTATTCCAGATACAGATAATCTGGAGATTGATTCAGGCATGGAATTTTCGAAGAATAAATTCAAAGAAAATTTCCTGAATAAGGTAGACCGAAGAAAATCTCTTATAGAACAGATAGAAAGTTGTTTTAATGATGATGGGGAATATGTTTTCAATAAAGATAATCACCTAAGCCTCATTAATTTGATGATAGAGAATATTGCCGCAAGCCAAGTCGTCTTAAGACAAGGCTTCGATAACGAACATGCAATGCTTTCGCTTCTTGATGATTACTTTGCAATAGATTACAACTTACTACAAGATGGTGATGATTTGCTTAGTATGTCTCCGGGAAAGCGAGGTATCATTCTATTTCAGCTCTTTTTGCATCTGAGCAAATCGATTAATCCCATACTCATAGACCAGCCGGAAGACAATCTCGATAACAGAACGGTTTATCAAGAGCTTAATGATTTCATTAAAGCTAAAAAATCTAAGCGGCAGATAATTATTGTTTCTCATAATCCAAATTTAGTCGTTTCCACGGATGCTGAGAACATAATAGTTGCGAATCAATCGGGACAAAACAAATCGGGGCAAAATAGCAAATATAAATTTGAATATGTTAACGGAGCTTTGGAGAATTCTTTTAGGAAAGATAAAGCCCAAGGTGTTCTGAATCAAAGTGGAATCCGTGAACATGTTTGCGATATTCTTGAAGGTGGCGAAGAAGCATTCGAAAAACGAGAAAAAAAATATGGTCTCAAATAATCAATAAAAAGAAACCATGTTTTACACAGTCCATGCCGCTGATAAGGCTTGCGGCCCCTCGGCCTGAAACTGGGTAGAACACTGCGAAGGAGAGAATTTTTATGCCACGACTGACGGAACAGGAACAACAGGAAATCATCCGCTTTATTGAGGCGGATAAACCGTTGCCGGATAAGTATCGTTTCCTGCTTTTCGCCGATAAGCGCGAGGTCGAACTGGTCTGGAATGGAAAGACCAGCGAGGTCTGCAATATAGTCCTGCCCTTTCAGGTTATCGAGCAGGTGGACGAGCCGCGCGCCGAAAAACCAGAGGACACGTCATCACAAGGATTGCTTTTTGATGAGCGTGGCCGCCAGCTAAAAGGCTGGACGAACAAGCTGATCTGGGGCGACAACAAGCTCATCCTCTCATCACTGAAGAACGGCCCGCTACGTGAGGAGATCGAGAAGCAGGGCGGCATCAAACTCATGGCCATTGACCCTCCGTTTGATGTGGGCGCGGATTTCAGCATGGACATCGAGATTGGCGACAACACCTTCACCAAGAAACCCAACATCCTCGAAGAGATTGCCTACCGCGACACCTGGGGCAAAGGTGCGGATTCCTTCATCGCTATGATTTATGAACGGCTGGTTCTGATGCGGGATCTCCTAGCGGAAGATGGAAGCATTTATGTGCATTGCGATTGGCGGGTAAATAGCTATCTTCGCATGATTATGGATGAAATCTTTGGAAGCGATTCTTTCCAAAATGAGATTGCTTGGTCTTATAAAACTCAAGGTGCTACAAAAAGAAGGTACTCTCGTAAACACGACACGATTTTCTTCTACGCGAAAACAGGTAATTGGATATTCAATTATCAGACCGAAAGATCGTACATGCAACATGTGTATGGGTTCGACAAAGAGGATTTTAAGATGGATGAAGAGGGAAGACAATATCGAGACGCTATTGTTAGGGATGTTTGGGAAATATCTGCCATTCAATCTGCGACCTATGAAAATTTGAGTTACCCCACCCAAAAGCCCGAAGCCCTGCTCGAACGTATCATCAAATCTTCCTCCAACGAAGGCGACATTGTGATGGACATCTTTTCCGGTTCCGGCACAACAGCGGCTGTGGCCGAAAAGAATGGCCGAAAATGGATTGCGGCTGACCTCGGCAAGTTTGCCATCCACACGACACGCAAGCGGCTGATCGGCGTGCAGCGGCAACTCAAGGCGGAGGGTAAAGACTATCGCGCCTTTGAAATCCTCAACCTGGGCAAGTACGAGCGTCAGCACTACATCGGCGTGAATTCAAACCTGCGCGAGGAAGAACAGCGCAAGCAACTGGAAGAAAAAGAAGCGGCGTTCCTCGACCTGATTCTGCGCGCCTACCGCGCAGAGAAGACCACGGGCTTCGCCAGCTTCCACGGCAAAAAGGCCGGGCGGTTAGTGGCGGTGGGGCCAGTGAACCTGCCGGTGACGCGGCTGTTCGTAGAGGAGATCATCCTGGAATGCCGCAAGAAGCATATCACCAAGGTGGACATCTTGGGTTTTGAGTTCGAGATGGGGCTGTTCCCCAACGTGCTGGACGAGGCGCGGGCCAAGGGCATTGACATCGCGCCCAAATACATTCCCGCCGAGGTTTTCGATAAGCGGGCAGTGGAAAAAAATCAGGTGGTCTTCCACGATGTGTCCTACATCGAGGTCAAACCGCATGTGCGCGAAGGGAAGAAAGGATCATCTCCCGCCGTGGCGATGGAGCTGACGGACTTTTCGGTGTTCTACTCGCAGGATTCGATTGCCAATGCGGAGGCGGCGATTAAGAATAAGGGCAGCCGGATTGTGGTGGAAAAAGGTCAGATCGTCAAGGTGAGCAAGGACGCGCACGGCATCTACAGCCGCGAAGTGCTGACGAAGCACTGGACGGACTGGATTGATTACTGGTCGGTGGACTTTGACTTCGAAAGCAAACGGGAGATCATTCGGGTGCCGATAAATCCCCCCAACCCCCCTTTAGAAAAGGGGGGAAGCGAAGCGGGGGGATTTGAAGAAGTCTGGACAGGAGATTACATCTTTGAGAATGAATGGCAGACTTTCCGCACCAAGAAAGACCGGTCGCTGGAACTAAAAAGCGTCTTTCACGAATGCACGCCGGGGCGGCGTAAGATCGCGGTCAAGGTGGTGGACATCTTCGGCAATGACACGATGACGATTGTTGATGTGAGCGTGGGCGGGAAAAAATAAGACTTTTCATGTTTTAAACCCGTCGAATTCGACGGGTTTAAATTGTGGCGAATTCGCCATAATTAAAGTGGGAGCAATTGAACAACCCGCATTCTAATTCCCTCGAATTCGAGGGGTTTAAAAACAGGCTAAAGGTCGAAAGGAGTTTTCAGGCATGAGCAAGGAAATAGAGAAAACCGCCGGAGGTCATATCTCGCCTTTCGAGCGGATCAGGCGTGCGAACGATGCGAATAACGAGTATTGGGAGAGTCGCGATCTGGCCGACGTTCTGGAGTACACGCAATACCGCAATTTTGAGGCCGTGATCGAGAAGGCGAAGCTGGCGTGTTTCAACAGCGGGCATCGTATTGAGGATCATTTTGCTGACATCAGCAAAATGATCGAGATCGGCAAGGGTGGCAAGCGCGAGATCAATCTCACACTGCTTTCTCGCTACGCCTGTTACCTCGTCATTCAGAACGCCGATCCTAAAAAGGCCATCGTGGCGCAGGGTCAAACCTATTTCGCCATCCAGACGCGGCGGCAGGAATTGGCGGACGAGCGTATTGAAGACGAACGGCGGGTTTTACTGCGTGAAGAGATTCGGCGTCATAATGTTCAGTTGGCCGACGCGGCCAAGGGTGCAGGCGTCATCGAACCAATAGACTACGCCATCTTTCAGAATCACGGATACATGGGGCTTTATGGCGGGCTGAAACAGGAAGATATTCACAGGCGGAAAGGCTTGAAAAAGAGCCAGAAGATTTTGGATCACATGGGCAGTACGGAACTGGCGGCAAACCTGTTTCGCGCGACCCAGGCAGAGGAGAAGCTGCGCCGGGACGAGGTAAAGGGGAAAGACGCCGCGAACCGGACACATCGTGAAGTCGGCGCAAAGGTGCGGCAAACCATCCGGGAATTGGGCGGTACGATGCCCGAAGAATTACCGGTGGTAGAAAGCATCAAGAAGATCGAGACCCAACAGCGCAAGCAACTCGGCAAGGCTCAGATGCCCGCAAAAAAGAAAGGCGAGTAACCCGGACATGGCACTGCATAAGGACTTCTCACTATCACCGCACGCGATTCTTGACCCGGAAATTCGTTGGTTTCCCGCCGATGAGGCGCTCAGGGAAAGCAGCATGGAGAAGCTCATGCCGCCTCTGGTGGCGGAGCTGCGCCGCAAGGTGAAGGAGTTTCGCGACGGGGGGTACGTGGGAGCGGCGGACACCAGCCGGAGCCTGCTCAATTGGTGGTTTAAAACGCCGCACCTGTTGCCGAAGGCCGACGGGACTATGACGGAGTTTGAATACTACTTCGCCCAGCGCGAGGCGCTGGAGACGATTATCTACCTCTACGATGTCGTGGGGGTTAAGGACAAGCACGATTTGATGCGTTTCGATTCCAGCGGCCTTGTATCCGGGAGCATGTTCGATGAAACTTGGCGGCGGTTCGTAGTAAAGATGGCAACAGGCACCGGCAAGACCAAGGTCTTGAGCCTGGCGCTGGCGTGGAGTTTTTATCACAAACTCTATGAGCCGGAATCTGAACTGGCGCGCAACTTCCTGATCATCACGCCCAACATCATCGTCCTTGACCGGATTTACCGGGATTTCAAGGGACTCCGTATCTTCTTCGATGATCCGGTGCTACCTGATAACGGGTTTGACGGGCGCAACTGGCGCGACGATTTTCAACTAACACTGCATCTGCAAGACGAGGTTCGCATCACCCGGCCTACGGGCAATATCTTCCTGACCAACATCCACCGGGTTTATTCAGGCGACGATATTCCGCCTTCACCCGATGATGAAGACATGCGGGATTATTTTCTGGGCAAACGGCCCACGGGCGCGACCACGGATTCCAAAGTAGATTTGGGTATGATCGTCCGGGATATTGACGAGTTGATGGTGTTGAATGACGAGGCGCACCATATTCACGACCCACGCATGGCCTGGTTCAAAGCCATTGAAGATATTCACAACCGCCTTAAGCAGAAGGGGGCGTCTCTGAGTATGCAGGTGGACACGACGGCCACACCCAAGAACAACAGCGGCGCCATTTTCGTGCAGACCGTCTCCGATTACCCGCTGGTGGAAGCCATCTCACAGAACGTCGTGAAGCATCCCGTCCTGCCCGACGCGCCGAGCCGCGCAAAATTGCAGGAGCGCCAGAGCGCGAAGTACACTGAAAAATATACCGACTATATCCATCTGGGTGTGATCGAATGGCGCAAGGCTTATGCCGAACACGAGAAGATGGGCAAGAAGGCGATCCTGTTCGTAATGACCGACGATACGCGCAATTGCGACGATGTGGCCGAGTATCTTGAGGGACATTACCCGGACTTGAAAGACGCCGTGCTGGTCATTCACACCAAGAACAACGGCGATATTTCCGAATCCGCCTCCGGCAAGGACAAAGACGAGTTGGAGAAACTGCGCAAACAGGCCAATGAGATTGATGGGATGGACAGCCCATACAAGGCCATCATTTCGGTCATGATGCTGAAGGAAGGGTGGGATGTACGCAATGTCACCACTATTGTGGGTCTGCGAGCCTATTCTGCCCAGAGCAACATCCTGCCCGAACAAACGCTGGGTCGGGGTTTGCGCAAGATGTATCCCGGCGATGTCGAAGAGTACGTCAGCGTGATCGGCACCAAGGCCTTTATGGAGTTCGTGGAATCAATTCAGGCCGAAGGCGTGGTGCTGGAGCGCAAGGCAATGGGGGAAGGGACGGGACCGAAGACTCCGCTGGTGGTTGAAGTTGACAAGGAGAACGAGAAGAAGGACATAGCCGCGCTAGACATTGAAATTCCGGTGCTGACCCCCCGTGTTTACATGGAATATAAAAATCTGGGCGATTTGGATGTGGGCACGGTTGAGCATCAGCGGTTGTTGTATTTACAGTTCAGCGAAGAGCAACAGCGGGAGATCGTATTCAAAGACATCACCACCGGCGAGATTACACATACCACGATTCTCGACACGGTAGGCGTTGCCGACTATCGCAGCGTGATCGGTTACTTTGCGCAGACGATTATGAAGGATCTGCGTCTGGTCAGCGGCTATGACGTACTGTACGGCAAGGTCAAAACGTTTGTGCAAGAGGAGTTGTTTGACCGTAAGGTAGGCCTGGAAAACCCCAATACATTGCGCAATCTGTCAGAACTTGCCGCAACTAAAACGCTGATTGAGACCTTCAAAAAGGCTATCAACGCTCTGACAGTCCGGGACAAAGGCGATGCCGAAATCCGGGACACGATCAAGTT
>CAYGNV010000141.1:0-6577 GCA_964351355.1 uncultured Smithella sp. | reverse complement strand
TTGAGGCTGCCCGACTGCGGATTCCTCAATCCGGCAGCCTGCCTGATCCGATGTTTATGTTCGGCTATCAAAATGAGAGCTTCGAACGTTATACTTACCGCGAGATGCCCGGTTCCCAGTGGATGTTTTCAGCGACTCAGCAATTTCTGTTTCCGGGCAAGCGCAGGCTCAAAGAAGAAATGACCGCGCGCGACGCGGAGAGCCTGGAGGCCATGCATGAACTGCTAAAACTAAAAACTGTCGCGCGGATTAAAGAACTCTATTATGACCTTTTTCTCTCCTACAAAAATATGGATCTGCTCCAGGAACAGCGGGAATTGCTGGGCCGTGTGGAAAGCCTGACGCTTTCGCGCTATGCCGCCGGAAAGAGCATGCAGCAGGATGTCATCATGGCGCAAACCGAAAAATACATGCTGCTGGAAAAAGAGGAAATGGCGCAACAAAAAATCCAGTCTCTGGGAGCCATGCTTTCCTATGCGGTTGGCCGATATAAAGGGCCAGCGATCCCGAGGCCTGCCGAGCCTGTATTTCAGCCTTTCTCGCTGGATATCCATGCCGCAGTCGATCTGGCAATACAGCATTCTCCCGAGCTGAAATCGCGCGGTAAAATGATCGAAGCGGCCAACGCCAGGCTCCAGATGGCGCAAAAAGAATACTACCCCGATTTTGCCTTAAGCGGCAGCTACTACAACCGGGCCGGTGAATTTCCTGCCATGTGGAGCGCCACGGCGACTGTCAATATCCCGCTTTATTTTCAAACGAAACAAAAACCTGCCGTTATGGAAGCCAGGGTCAATATTCATCAGGCCGGCCGGGAACAGGAAGCAACGCGATTGATGATCGAAGCTGCGCTGCGTGATAACTATTCCATGCTTCGCCTGTCGGAGAGGCTCATGGATTTGTATCAGAAAGGACTCCTTCCCAAAGGCAGACAGGCTATTGAGCAGGCGTTGACAGGGTATTCTACGGGAAGGCTGGAAGCGGTTAATATCCTCTCGCGCTTGAGAACTCTGCTGGATTACGAATTCCTATATTGGGGACAACGCGTGGAAAGAGAAAAGGCCATTGCCCGTCTGCATGCTATTACGGCCGGGCAGGCCGTTGGAGGGGAAAGCAAATGAAAAAAGGAAGCAGCAGCCTGACAAAAATACGAAGTCTTTTGATTGCGGGATGTTTGGTGTTGGTCATTGCGTCGCCGATTGCGGCTCAGGATCATTCGCAACATGGGCAGGCGGCAACCAAGGTCGATAAAACAAAAACCGCTGCTGCTCAACCAAAACAGCCGGTAGTGGAGGCCAGTCAGGATGTGCCGCAGGTGGATATTTCACCCGGGCAGCAGAAACGCATCGGCGTAAAAACAGTGAAAGTTGCGCTGATGCCGATAAAGAAAGAGATTCGGACGGTGGGCCGGGTGGAAGCCGATGAAAGTCGGCAGGCAACGGTCAATGCCAAGATCGAAGGATGGATTGAAAAGCTCTATGTGGATACGACCGGTATTTACGTCACAAAAGGTACAAAGCTTGCCGAAATTTACAGTCCTGAACTTGTCGCAACTCAGCAGGAGTTTCTGACGGCATTGAAGTGGACGAAGGAAACGGCCGCAAGCTCTGCAGACGGGAACAAGGCGGCTGCATCCGACTTAAATAAGATGCTGGCCAAAGACGGGGCGGCCATCCTGGAAGCTGCGCGCCAGCGCCTGATTTGGTGGGATATTTCCGCCGCTCAAATCCGGCAAATAGAAGAGACGGGAAAACCGGTCCGGACATTGACGTTGTATGCTCCGGTCAGTGGATATGTCACGCAGAAAATGGCAGTCGCCGGGATGAGGATTATGCCGGGTGAAAAGATGTTTGATATGGTCGATCTCTCCAGTCTCTGGGTGATTGCCGATATTTATGAATATGAATTATCTTTGATTAAAGTCGGGAATCAGGCGGCAATTACGCTCGCCTACCTTCCCGGCAGGGAATTTTCTTCCCGGATTGATTATATCTACCCCGAAATATCGGCACAGACGAGGACCGTTAAGGTTCGCCTGAAGTTAAACAATCCCGGCCATAGCTTGAAACCGCAGATGTTCGCGAATGTCGTGCTTAAAATTAATCTGGGCAACAAACTGGTGATACCGGAATCCGCTGTGATGGATACGGGCAAGGCCATGGTGGTCTATGTGGATCTGGGCAACGGAGCGTTTGAGCCGCGGGAAATCAAAGCAGGCGTCAGGACGGACGGATATGTTGAAGTGTTGCGCGGCCTGAAAAGCGGAGAAAAAGTGGTGGCGGCGGCTAATTTCCTGGTCGATTCGGAAGCACAGCTCAAAGGGATAAAACCGCTAAAAAAACGTTAACGGGTCATTGCGGTGAGCCGAATGATAAGAGAATAACAGTATGATCGCAAAAATTATTGAATACAGTGCCCGAAACAAGTTTGTTGTTTTTCTGGTTTTGTCCTTCATCGTGGTCTGGGGTTTATGGACGCTGAAGCACACGCCGCTCGATGCGATTCCCGATCTGAGCGATACGCAGGTCATTATTTATACGGAATGGCCGGGACGCAGCCCCGATCTGGTGGAAGATCAAATCACCTATCCCATCACCTCCACACTGCTTGCCGCGCCAAAAGTCCAGGCCGTCCGCGGGTTTTCATTTTTGGGCAGTTCCTTCATCTACGTCATTTTTGATGAAGGAACTGATATCTACTGGGCCAGAAGCCGTATTCTGGAATATCTGCAGGCGGTTAAAAATAAAATTCCCACCGATGTCAATCCGGTTTTGGGACCGGACGCGACCAGTCTCGGCTGGGGGTTTTCCTATGCTGTCGTGGATGAGTCAGGCGAGCTGGATCTGGCGCAACTGCGTTCTCTTCAGGACTACACGATCAAACTTGCCCTCGAGAGTGTGGCTGGAGTTTCCCAGGTGGCCAGCCTGGGCGGCTTTGTCAATCAGTACCAGATCACCGTCGATCCCAACCGCCTGTCCGCTTACAATCTTCCGATCACTAAAATCATGGAAGCCGTTCGCAGGAGCAACCGGGATGTTGAGGGACGCGTGCTGGAATTTTCCGGTACGGAATACATGGTGCGGGGCCGCGGCTACATTAAGAACTTGAAGGATCTGGAAGATATCGCCGTAGGTTCGAGTGCGGCAGGAACGCCGATCTACTTAAAGGATGTCGCCCGCGTACAGCTGGGGCCGGAAATTCGCCGGGGGCTTGCGGAACTTGACGGCAAAGGCGAAGTGGCCGGCGGTATCGTGATTGTCCGTTTCGGTGAAAATGTTCTCAACGTCATCGAGCGGGTCAAGGACAAAATTAAAAATGACATTGCCTCCAGTCTGCCCAAAGGCGTGAAAATCGTCACCACCTATGATCGCTCCGATTTGATTTTACGCGCCATCGCCACACTGAAAGATGAGATTATCAAACTGACCATCGCGGTCAGCGTGGTTTGTCTGATCTTTTTGTTTCATTTTCCCAGTGCGCTGGTGGTGATCCTGACGCTTCCCGTCGCTATTATTATATCCTTTATTTGCATGTATTATCTGGGAGTGACCTCCAATATCATGAGCTTAAGCGGCATTGCCATCGCCATCGGCACCATGGTCGATGCCTCCATTATCATGGTGGAAAACGCCCATAAAGAACTGGAAGAATGGGAGCAGCGCGGGAGTCCCGGCAGCAGAACGGATGTAATTATTCATGCGGCAAAGGAAGTGGGGCCGTCTCTTTTCTTTGCGCTTCTGGTCATCACGGTGGCGTTTCTGCCCGTCTTCACGCTGCAAGGACAGGCGGGACGTTTATTCAAACCGCTGGCGTACACCAAAACATTTGCCATGCTCTTTGCCTCATTTTTGGGCATTACGCTGACGCCCGTGCTGATGACGTTGTTCATCCGGGGAAAGATACGCCCGGAAGAAAAAAATCCTGTGAGCCGTTTTTTGCATTTCATTTATGAACCGGTCGCCTTGCTGGCGATCCGCTTCCGCAAAACGGTGATTGTCATCGCTCTGGTAATGATAGCGCTGACGGTTTATCCCTTCATGAAGCTCGGATCGGAATTTATGCCGCCGCTCTATGAGGGGGCGCTCTTTTATATGCCGGTGACGATGCCTGGCGCGTCGGTTTCGGAGGCCTCACGGCTTTTGAAAATGCAGGATGAAATTCTAATGAAGATTCCGGAAGTCGCCCAGGTCTTCGGCAAGGCGGGCCGGGCGGAAACGGCCACCGATCCGGCGCCGCTGGAAATGTTTGAAACCGTCATCAATCTCAAACCGCAAAGTGAGTGGCGCCCCGGCATGACGGTGGAGAAACTAAAAGATGAAATGAATGATGCGCTCGACATTCCCGGTGTGGCCAATTCCTTCACCATGCCGATCAAGGCGCGCATCGACATGCTGGCGACCGGCATCCGCACGCCGGTCGGCATCAAAATTCTCGGCCATGATCTCGAAGAAATCGAACGGATCGGACTCGCGCTGGAGCACCATCTGCGCGAGATTCCCGGCACACGCAGTGTTTACGCAGAAAGAGTGGCCACCGGCTATTTTCTGGACATTGTTATTAAGAGAGACGGCATCGCAAGATACGGTCTGGCGGTGGATGATGTCAACGAAGTGATTCAAACCGCGATCGGCGGCATGAACCTGACCACAACCGTAGAGGGACGGGCGCGTTATCCCGTGAACATCCGCTACCCGCGGGAACTGCGCGACGACGTGGGAAAACTCAAGCGCATTTTGGTGCCGGTGATGACGGCTGCCCGTGTCAGCAATGGATCTGCGTCCTCCATGACCGCTACGAATGATATTTTGCAGATCCCTTTGGGCGAACTTGCCGATTTTAACGTCGTCCGCGGACCGACGGCAATTAAAAGCGAAGAAGGCCTGATGGCGTCTTACGTTTATATCGATATCAGCAACCGCGATGTCGGCGGTTATGTGAAAGAAGCCCGCGAAAAGGCGGCCACACTCAAACTGCCGGAAGGCTACCGCCTGGTCTGGAGCGGGGAATACGAGCATATTCTCAAGACGCACGAGCGCCTCAAGCTGGTGATTCCTTTTACTTTGCTGCTGATTATTATCATCCTTTTCCTCAGTACGCGTTCAGTGATCAAAACCGGCATTGTTTTACTGGCCGTTCCGTTTTCGCTCATCGGTTCATTCTGGCTTCTCTATATTCTGAATTACAACATGAGCATTGCCGTATGGGTCGGTATTATCGCGCTTGCGGGTCTGGACGCCGAGACGGGTGTCATCATGCTTTTGTATCTGGATCTGGCGTATGAGAAATGGAAAAAAGAAGGGATTCTGAAAACAAGGGAGGATCTGAAGCATGCGATCATGTACGGCGCGGTGAAACGCATCCGCCCCAAGGTGATGACCGGAGCCACGATCCTGGCAGGGTTGATTCCCATCATGTTCAGCGACGGCGCGGGCGCGGACGTGATGAAGCGCATCGCCGCCCCGATGATTGGAGGCATCGTCACATCGACGATATTAGAACTGGTGATTTATCCCGCGATTTACATGATCTGGCGGGGACGCAGTTTGAAAAAGGATTAATCAAATAGCAGCGGAAAAAAGTATTTCAATCAGATGCCTTACGGAGCCGTAATTTCAGCAACAGTGGCAATAAAAAAATTTTCTTGACAAGCAGGAATCTCTCATTTATATAACACAACAATAAAAGGACAGGTTTTTCGATGAACAGACAGATCAACGCAAACAGCAATATTTTTGGTTTCTGGTTTTATTACTATTATGCGTCGATCTGCCTGCCGCTGAGGAGGACTTGGTAAAGTAACATAAACCAAAACAGCCATGGGTAGATCGAACGTAAGCTGCCCATGGCTTTTCCGTTTTTAAAGGCCGTGGCGGCAAAAGCCATGGCCTTTTTTCATTTAAGGGGAAACTTATGATTATTGTCATGAAAAGTCACGCAACGGAAAAACAGATTGAACATGTGATTCAATGGATTGAATCGGTTGGCTACAAAGCGCATCCGTCCACCGGTGTGGAGCGCACCATCATCGGCGTCATCGGCGACGAACGGGACAAAGTCGAGCTCAAACAGGCTGAATTTCTGCCGGGTGTGGAAAAAACCATGCCGATTCTGAAGCCCTACAAGCTGGCCAGTCGCGAATCGCACGAAGGCGATACCGTGATTACCGTTGGTTCAATCCAGATCGGCGGACCGGACTTCGTGGTGATGGCCGGACCGTGCGCCATTGAAAGCGAAGAGCAATTGCTGGAGAGCGCCTACATTGTCAAAAAAGGCGGCGGACAGATTTTAAGAGGCGGTGCTTTCAAACCGCGCTCATCGCCTTACAGCTTCCAGGGGATGGAGGAAGATGGTCTTAAGGTACTGGATTCGGTCAGCAAGAAAACCGGATTGCCGACGGTGACTGAAGTGGTCAATCCCGCAGATGTTGATCTGGTGGAATCTTATGCCGACATGCTGCAAATCGGCGCGCGCAATGTCCAGAATTTTGCCCTACTGAAAAAAGTCGGCCATGCGCGCAAGCCGGTGCTGCTCAAACGCGGGATGATGACGACCATTGAAGAGTTGCTCATGTCGGCGG
>CAYGNV010000140.1:1197-6588 GCA_964351355.1 uncultured Smithella sp. | reverse complement strand
GTCAAAAAGTCATTCCGGATAAATGCTGGATCAGCTGTCCATTTTGGGCAGAGGAATTTTTATGAACGAAATCCCTTCTTCTTTTAAGTTCGCTTCTTCCTGCGCCGTCGTTGTCCCTTTAATATTTCGTTTTTCTTCATCGCCATAGTGTATTTTCAGCGCAACGTCGGCAAATTTATTTCCAACATCTTCAAAGTTGTTTTCAATAAACTGCTGGAACCATTGAAGAGCCTGGCCCGGAGAAATATCTTTCTCGTTATTCTTTTCCGCCGTTTTTGAATCCTTCCCCATAATGGTAATGGAAGAAGGCGCTATTTCCACATTGGAACTATTACAAACGGGACAGCAAATCAGCCTTTGAGCGTTTTGCTCGATCCAGGCCTGGCGGTCTTTAAACCAGCCTTCGAACTTATGACCGTTCTCACATTTCACATCGTAAATAATCACGTGTCGGATACTCTCTTTGCTAAAAATAATTAAATATCATCTTCTACAATAAAAACATGTGGACATTTCGCGATAAATTTAATAATGTCCCTGCCCGTGTCGGGATGTGGCCCAGCTTGGTAGGGCACTGCGTTCGGGACGCAGGAGTCGCGCGTTCAAATCGCGCCATCCCGACCATTTTTTTTTACATCTTCAGCCCACAACAGACGCCATCTTGAAGATCGGAAGATACATGGCGATAATCATGCCACCAACAACCCCCCCCAGGAAAACCATCATCGCCGGTTCCAACAGTGATGTCATAGCATCCACCGCCGAATCCACTTCATCATCATAGAAATCAGCAATTTTATTGAGCATGGAATCCAGAGCACCGGTGGCTTCACCCACCGCAATCATCTGGACAACCATCGACGGGAAAATGCCTGTTTCAGACAGCGGCTCAGCAATAGACTGGCCTTCGCTGATACTTTGACGCGTTTTCATTAAAGCTTTTTCAACCACCACATTGCCCGATGTTTTACTGACGATATTCAATCCTTCCAAAATCGGCACGCCGGAGCTCATCATCGTCGCCATCGTCCGCGAGAACTTGGCTACGGCCACTTTTTTAAACACGGGTCCGAAAATCGGCGCTTTGAGCAAGGCCGAATCCATCATCCAGCGGCCTTGCTCTGTTTTATAAAATCGATTAAAGGCAATCACCAGCACAACGATCACAGCAAAGATCGCCCACCAATAATTCTGGGCAAATTCGCTCATCGCCACGATCATTGCCGTCGGACCGGGAAGCTCACCACCCATCCCTTCAAACATTTTCTGAAATACGGGGATAACTTTAATCAGAAGCAAAGCAACGACCGCAACAGAAATGACAAGAACCGCTATCGGGTAGGTCATGGCGCTTTTGACTTTTCTTTTCAACGTCATCGCTTTTTCCAGATAATTGGACAGACGCCCTAAAACAACATCCAGAATACCGCCCGCTTCGCCGGCAGCAACTAAATTGACAAACAGTTCATCAAATACTTTCGGGTATTCTTTCAGCGCATCCGTCAGGCTGGCGCCGCCCTCAATATTTTCCTTAACAGACCGGATAATTTTGGCAAAAGCTTTATTTTTCTCCTGCTGGGCCAGTAGATCCAGGCACTGGATAAGCGGCAAGCCGGCATTAATCATCGTAGAAAAAATCCGGCAGAAAACCACAACGTCTTTTTCTTTCACGCGACCGGTCAGGAACGGAAGATACTCCAGCAGATCTTTCGGCTTTTTTCGAACATCGATGGACTTAAATCCCTGCCGCCTCAAAAGCGTACGAGCAGCCAACTCATCGGCAGCTTCTATTTCGCCTTTTTTCACTTCGTCCTTTTTCGTTGTTCCTGCCCAAAGGAAAACCGGCATCGTTGACAACCCTTCTTTTCAAGGAATAGCTTATTTACGGATGCATCATAAACTATCTCCCATGTCGTTTCAACAAGTTAAATTGAAAATGCCATTTTTATTTCCGGCCTGCTTTTACATCGGATTATTGGTTTTTTTGCCCCATCGTTTGAGAAAGATTTCATACTGAATGATCCCTGCGGCAACAGCGACATTGAAGGAGTCAAAATTTCCCGCCATCGGAATCGTGACTAAAAAATCGCATTTTTTCTTCAGAAGAGGCCGGATTCCTTTCGCTTCGCTTCCCAAAACCAGCGCGACCGGGCCATTAAAGTCCTGCTCATTCAGCGGTTTCCCTCCATGAGCATCAGCGCCATAAATCCAGAAACCTTTCTCTTTTAAATAATCAATCGTCTGGGATAAATTGGTCACACGGGCAACCGGCAGCTGTTCGGCGCTGCCGGCAGACACTTTAATCACCGCCGGCGTGACCAAGGCCGCGCGATCGGTCGGAATGACCACGCCATTGGCGCCCAGGCAATGAGCGCTGCGGATAATCGATCCCAGATTTTGCGGATCGAGAATGCTGTCGAGTATCAAAATAAGATCTTGCGATAAATGAGGATTGCGATTTTTCAGCAGGTCGTCCAGCTCGGCATACACAAATGAATCGCGAAAACCGGCCATCCCCTGATGATCCGTTCTACCCGTCAATTCATCAAGATATTGGCGTTCTCTCCATTCCACCGGTATTTTTTTTTGACGGGCGACATCCATAATTTCTTTGGCGGACGAACCGCCGCGACCGTTAGCAATAATAATTTTCTTCAGGGAAGTTTCCTGTTGGGCGAGAAGAACCTTAATAGGATTGATGCCGTAAACGACCTCCATGCTTTGCCTTCTATTCACAAAAGGAAATAATCATGCGCTGTTTTGGTGAGCCAGACCGCCGGCAATCTCCTCGATGATCCGGCGGCATGCCTCCAGCGGGTTTTTGGCTTCCCGGATGGGTCTGCCCACAACAATGTAATCGGCGCCGGCTTGAATAGCCTCAAAAGCGCTGAGCGTTCTTTTTTGATCATCTTTTACCGGCTGATCGGCGCTACGGATACCAGGCGTCACAATCACAAAATCTTTTCCCAAATCACGCCTCAGGGCAATGATATCCTGGGGCGAGGCCACAACACCTGACGCCCCCGACTTTTGAGCCATTTTCGCGAGGCGAAGCACTAAATCATTCGTGGTGGTATCGAATCCAATTTCCGCAAGATCGCTGTTATTCAAACTGGTCAACACCGTCACCGCCAGAACAACGGGGCTTTCCATGCCGCGCTTTTCGGCGCAGGCGGCCACAGCGTCAACGGTTTCCCGAATCATTCTCACGCCGCCCGCCGCATGAATGTTGAACATATCCACATTCAATCCAACAGCGGCTTCAGCGGCGCGGGCCACCGTATTGGGAATATCGTGAAATTTCAAATCCAGAAATACCCGGCTGCCTCTTTGCTTGATGCTTTCAACAATCTTCGGCCCGACAGCTGTAAACAATTCCTTGCCGACTTTAAACATGCCCACATGACCGGAAAGAAGCTCTATCCAGGATAAAGCCTCCTCGTAACCTGACGCATCCAAAGCAAAAATCAGCTTATCTGCGGGCTCTCTACTCGAGATATTCTTCATCGCCAATAAACTCTGTGTTGTCCGGAATCGGTTTAAAATCTTCCTGGGATCCTTTTAAAAATTCAGGATGGGCGTAAACAACCCTGCCTGCCGCAATTTCTCTTAGCGCCAGAACAATTTCCCTATTTTTACTTTCCATGAGCGGTTTGGAACCTTTGAGCAACTGACGCGCCCGCTTGGAAGCCAGCGACACCAGACCAAATCGGGTTTCGGCCACCAATAAGGAATCTTCTACTGTAATTCTTGCCATGAAACTGATACCTCCTGAACATCTCTGTTAATATGATTTAAAAAAATGATCGATTTTACCGTGTAAACGGTTTGTTTTACATTTCTCTGCGCGGTAAATCGCGAGCAGTTGTTTGGCAGCCGTTTCCAGATCTTCGTTAAAAACGGTGTAGTCATACCACAAAACTTCTTTTAATTCACTCTCGGCTTGAGTAAATCGTGTTTTTATCGCTTCCGGACTTTCATGTCCCCGCTTTTTCAGCCGATTCAGAAGCTCATCTAAAGAGGGAGGCAGCACAAAAACAAAAATACCATCTTCAAATTTCTTCTTAATTTCTTTTGCGCCACGCGGTTCGATATCGAGCAATAAATCTTTCCCGCCGCCTAAAATGTCATGCATCGCCTTGCCGGACGTACCATAAAAGTGTCCGTAGTTCTCTATCCATTCGACAAACTCACCCTGATCAATCCGTCGCTGAAAATCTTCACGGGAAATAAAATGGTAATCCTTTCCGTTCACCTCATTGGGGCGTGGCGTCCTTGAGGTATAGGAAACGGAAAACTCCATTTCGGGACATGCCGCAAGCAACCTTCGGCAAATACTGCTTTTCCCCGCCCCTGAAGGCGCGGACAGCACAATGAACAATCCCTGATCCGACATATTCCTACTCGATATTCTGCGCCTGTTCGCGCAACTTGCCCAGCTCACTTTTGGCGTCAATGACCAGGCGGGCAATTTCCACATCATTGCCTTTGGACCCGATCGTATTAATTTCACGGTTCATTTCCTGCAGAAGGAAGTCGATTTTCCTGCCTTCCGCCTCGTCGCTTTGCAGCAGAGCTTCGAACTGACCGATATGGCTTTGCATCCGGACAATCTCTTCGGTGATATCACAGCGATCCGCCATAATCGCTACTTCCTGGGCCAGACGGGCAGCGTCAAGATCGAATCCCGCCGTCAGTTCCTTAATCCTCTCTGAAAGACGCTTCTGGTACTCCAGCACAACCTGCGGCGCACGCGACCGAATGGTTTCCATCGTCTCGCCAATGGCCCGAAGTCTCATTTGCATATCCGAGAACAAAGAAATTCCTTCACCCTGTCTCATGTTGACCAGCATCGACAACGCTTCTTGCAGTGTCATCTCCACCTGATTAAGAAAAGCGGCATCCAACTGTGTTTCCGCAGGCGGCGTAAAAATGTCCCGAAAACTGCTGAGATCCTTAAGGCTGATCGGCTCGGATATATTGAATTCATTTTTTAGCCGGGTCAACACATCAAAGTAGTTGCGCGCAACCTCCATATTCAAATTCACCCGGGATGGTTCGGCGCCCTCTCCCTCCAACCGGATCGAAACATCAATGCGGCCGCGTTTGAATCTTTCCCCTATTTTCTTTTTATACTCCATCTCCAGCGGGTAAAGCCCGGCGGGCATTCTGAGAGCAATTTCCAGGAAGCGATGGTTGACGGATTTGGCTTCCACCACAATATTCCGGCCGTCACCAAGCGCTTCCACCCGGCCGTAGCCGGTCATACTTTTAATCATGTTCAAACCTTCTTGCGAAATTATTTTGTTCTATATCGGTTCAGCCGTCTTTAAGCTGCAATAAATACCGCGACCGGATAGCGCTTAACATGGATAACTGCTTCTCGTCTGC
>CAYGNV010000140.1:0-1097 GCA_964351355.1 uncultured Smithella sp. | reverse complement strand
TTTGACCGGCAGGGCCTGCGTCGGTTTGCTCATAATACGCTGATCAATTCTTCCCTGGAAACCGTGGACGTTCCCACCTTACCCACAACAATACCCGCGGCGTGATTGGCCAGAGATGTTGCCTCCTTCAGATTCGCCTGCGCAGCCAGCGCCAGCGCCAGCACACCGATGACGGTATCCCCCGCGCCCGTCACATCGTAAACTTCCTTCGCTTGCGCCGGAAAGTGCGTGTGGTCGATCTTCCGTCCCTTTTCGAAAAGGCTCATGCCTTCTTCACCCCGCGTCACCAGCAGGGCCTGGAAATCAAATTTTGCAAGCAGCATCCCCCCCAGCTCTAAAAGATCATCCCCGTTGATAATCTCTAGGCCTGCGGCGCGCTGAGCTTCATGATGGTTGGGCGTAATGACATGGGCGCCCGCATAAATCGAAAAATCATTTTGCTTCGGATCAACACACAAAAATATCTTTGAATCCCCGACAATACTTTTTATGCCTTCGATCAACGCTCTGGAGACGACACCTTTGCTGTAATCGGAAATCACGATGGCGCCGATTTTACCGCGCAGGGATTTCACATAGGCAAGAATCTTATCGCAGCTAGCCATGGGAATAGGCTTTCTGCTTTCCTGGTCAAACCGAACGATTTGCTGTCCGTGCGCGACAATTCTCGTCTTGAGTGTTGTCGGCCTTCCCTTCTCAACAATAATACCGCCCGTATCGATATCCCGTTCTCTCAACTGTTTGGTTAAACCCTTGCCGATATCATCAGCGCCGATCACACCGGCCACAAAAACCCGGCCGCCCATGGCATAGATTGTATTGAGCACATTGGCACAGCCGCCCAGCATCACAGAGTCTTTCTGAACATCGACCACCGGCACCGGCGCCTCCGGGGAAATTCGCGCTACCTTACCCCAGATGAAATGATCGACCATGACATCTCCGACGACCAGCACACCGGAACTCGGGAAATTCGCAATGATTTCCAAAGCTTTTTTTTTCGCGATCCGCTTATCCACGTGTCAAAAAACTCCTGAAAAATTAAGATCCTAAAAAGAAAAAAGCGCCGTATGCGCTAGGTTTTTGATTTAAAAAGT
>CAYGNV010000139.1:0-6667 GCA_964351355.1 uncultured Smithella sp. | reverse complement strand
GCCCTGCAGCTGGCCGACCGCGGCTATATTATTCAGGAAGGAAGAATTGTGCTGGAGGGGAGCGGTAAGGATCTGATGAAGAACAATCTGGTGAAAAAGGCATATTTAGGGAGATAGCAATGGAAGATTATTTTTCTTATACGGCAAAACTTTTTAATCCCGACGAGGCAAGTCAAAAACCCGAAGCGCTCAAAGGCATCCGGGTGCTGGATTTCTCTCACGTGATCTTCGGGCCGATTGCCGCAAGGATGCTTGCGGATTACGGCGCAGAAGTCATCAAACTGGAGTTGCCTTTTTACGGCGATCTCTGGCGGCCGGCGACCTACTGGGGAAAATACTGGAAACACTCGAATCCTATCTGGCACAATATCACCAAAAACAAGTATTTTCTTTCAGTGAATCTCCAGTTGAAACAGTCCAAGGAGCTCATCTACAAAATGGCCGAAGAAGCGGACGTGGTCATTGAAAACTTCGCGCCCGGCACGGCGGATGCGTGGGGCATCGGTTATGAAAAGATATCACAGATTAATCCCAAAATCGTCTTCTTGAGCTGTTCCACTTACGGCCAGTTTGGTCCGATGCGTTATTTCCCCGGCTGGGATCTGCTGGCGCAGGGCGCAAGCGGCGTGCTGACCTTAAACGGCTATCCGAATACGGATCTCTATTACAAACTGCCGGACTATGTCGGCGATTTCGTTCCCGGCAATTTCGGCGCTCTGGCGATCTTAATGGCCCTGTATCACCGGAAGAAAACCGGCAAGGGGCAGTATATCGATATGGCCCAAAGCGAGGGGCTGATGCGCATGTTGTTTAACTATACTTATAATTCCGTGACAAAGGAGGCTATCGGGCGCACGGGAAATACAGATCCCACGATGATGCCGGCCTCCATCTTTAAAACAGCCGATGGCAAATTTCTGGCATTGGCCTGCGCGACGGCTGATCAGTTCAAAAACTTTGCCGACGCCATAGGCAAGGCCCAATGGGCCACGGATCCGCGTTTTGCCAATACACTGGAAAGATTAAAGCCTGAAAACGCCAAAGCGCTGACCGCAATGGCGGTCGATTGGATCAAGTCGAACTCCTGCGCCGATATCGTCAAGCTGGCCGATGAAAAAGGATTCCCGGCTGCTGAAGTGGCGGATGATTATTCGATTGCATACGAAGAGTGGCGGCGTAAACGGGGCAGTGTCGTTCTTTTCAAGGACGATGTTTACGGCAATCTGGTGATTGCCGGCCCATCCGCTCAGTTGAGTGGCACGCCCTCGCGCACCAAGTGGCTGGCGCGGCCGCTCGGTTATCATAACCGGCTTGTGCTCAAGAAGTTTCTGGGGATGTCGGAAGAGGAAATTCAGGACCTGGAAAAGAAAAAAGTTATCGGGACGTTTGACGACAGGCCGGGACTGAAACCGCCTGTTTATTATAAGCTGAGCGAGGACCCCATCTATAACTACGGAAAAGAGGTTGGAAAATGAGCCCGAAGGAAGAAATTTATACAAGGCACGCGGCCAAGGGCAGTGACCGGGGGAAAATCCTGGCCGAAATTATGAACGCCGAAGGAAAACCGGAAGTGCTCGACGATATCCTGGTGCTCGATGTCAGTTCGGCCAATTTTGCAGGCATTATCTGCGCAAGTTTTCTGGCCGAGTTTGGAGCGGAGGTCATCAAAATTGAGCCGCCCGACGGCGATCCGGCGCGCCAGATCACACCCTTTGGCGTCACGGTTCAGGGGGTGGGAATCCCGTTTATGTTCGAGGGACGCAACAAGCGATACATGACGCTCGACATTAAAAATAATCCCGAAGACAGGAAAATTTTCGTAAAACTCGCTCAAAAAGCGGCGGTGGTGATCGAAAGCTTCGCGCCCGGCGAGATGGACGGCTGGGGAATCGGCTACCGCCAATTAAGCGCGGGTAATCCGGGATTGGTTTATATCGCGCTTTCCGCATTCGGGCAGTACACGGATAAAGCCAGGCAGTCCGCAAAAATGCCGGATACGGATATTACCTCACAGGCGGGGTCCGGACTGCCCGCGCAGATGGGCGGGACGCCCAATGAACCCGAACCCAATAACTGGCCGCTCAGAGGCGGCATGTGGGCGGGTTGGTATATCTCCGGGCTTTCCGCAGCCCTTGGCGGCACGGTCGCCCTGATCCACCGGCAAAACACCGGCCAGGGTCAGATGGTGGACGTCGCCGGCATGGACGCCTATTCTTCCATGGTCGGCATGCCGGCCACCATTGGTTTTACCTGGGAAAAAACACGCCCGCGTATCGGCGTCCTGGATTTCATTTTGTATCCTTATGGACACTGGAAATGCAAGGACGGCTTTGTAGCGATCGCCGCGCCCCGTGATCATGACTTTCGCGCACTCCTTAAAATTCTCGGTCTCTGGGAGCAGGAAGACGACTGGCGCTATTCGTCGGACCGCATCCCCGACATTCTGGAACAGGCGCTGCACCTTCATAAGATTATCGAGGAAAAAACGCTTCAATTCACCAGCGATGAGCTGGTTAAAATGGCTTTAAATTACAGCAAAAAATCCGCACGGTCCAAGTGGCGGGGCGGCGGTGTGCCAATTATCATGAAACTCATGACACCGGAAGAGGCGATGGAAAACAAGCAGTGGAAGGTCCGTAAAGCCTTCCAGGAAGTAGAGGATGAAAAACTGGGGAAATACACCATCAGCGCCAATTTTGTGAAAATGTCCGAGTCGCCTCCCCGGGTCAAATGGGTATCAAGCGAAATCGGTAAGGACAATGAGTATATCAGCAAAAAATATCTTAATGTTAGCGACTAGGAGGATCAAATAGTCAGCATAAATTTGATCATTAATTTTTAAAGCTTTTTTATGAGGAGGGTAACATGATGAAGCGATTAAGAAGGTTTGTCGTTTTTACAACGTTGATGCTGCTGGTTGTGATAGCGGCGCCATCCGTCTCATTGGCGAAGGCGAAAGCCGAGCCGTTTGTAATAGGCTACATCGGCATGGTGGCGTCACCCGGTACCCGACCGTGTATGGACATCCAGAAAATGGCGGTGGAGGAAATCAATGCCACCGGCGGCATTCTGGGGCGGCCGGTCAAGTATGTGGTTATGGATAACAAGGGCGATACGTCTCTGTCTGTGGAAGCGTTTCGTAAATTAGTCATCGAGGACAAGGCCAAGTTTATTTCAGTGGAAGGCCGTACGGAAATCTGTTTGGCTGTTCAGGAAGCCTCCGGACAGCTGGCCAAGGAATATCCTCATATTCTGGTTTTCAACGGGCCGATGGGTGCAGAACTGACGGCGCGCATCCTCAAAGAAGCGCCGAAATATGATCATAACTTCCGCGACTGGGATCCGGAAGCGGCTCATTACGCTCAGCAGAAATATTTCTTCTGCAAGACGATACCCGAATATATAAAAGCACGTAAGCTGGCCATTCTATGGGAAGATCTGACCTGGACGCAAGAATGGCGCAAAGGCATCCATGAACTCAATTTGCCGACCTGGGAGAAAATGGCTCAGGATTGCGGTCTGGAAATTGTTTACAGCAAGTTGGTGAAACCCCGCGGCACCATGTATCTGCCAATTCTTCAGGACATCAAGAAAGCCGATGCGGATTTGATTTATTTCATCAGCTCCTGGTTTACCGATGTGGAATCTTTTACCAAACAGTGGAGCGATTCGGCGGCAAAGGATATTCAGGTTATGATGTACGGCGGCGTTGCCCAGACCAAGGATTTCTGGAGGATGACGGGCGGTAAGGGCTTAAGCGTTATCAGCTCCTTCACGGATCTCGATGACCTTCCCCTGACGGACAAAACCATTCCGCTGGTGAAAAAAGCGCAGACGCGTAAAATCCCCATGCAGATTCATGTCCACATTGCCTATGCCGATATTTACCATTTCAAGGCAGCCATCGAAAAGGCGAAGGGAACCGATGACATTAAAAAATTAATCAAAGCGATGGAAGATGTGGAGACCACCTATTCCCTGGGTAAGGTGAAATATGAAACCAAGAAAGTGAGCCCTTTCTATCACTCCCGGATGAGGGTTGATCCGAACAATCCTTACAAAACTTTTCCCGGTTACTACTATCAGATAATCGCCCAGTTCCAGGAACTCGGCAAGGTTGCCTATCTGCATGAGTCCTGTCCGGAAAACGAAGCGCATGTAGCCAAATGGGTTGATCCGAAACGCTACAAGACACCGGCGCAGTTGAGGAAGTAAAAAAGGTTGTTAGGCCAAAGGCCAAAGGCTGAAGACTGAAGGCTAAAATATAAAGGCGGCATTCTTTTGAATGCCGCCTTTGTTTTATTGGAGGGATTTCAATGGGGCCAAGCTGCTCTTAGCGGCCCTTGAAATCGGGAGCTCTTTTCTCTAGGAACGCCTTCGCGCCTTCTTTGAAATCTTCGGTGAATACCAACGCCGCGCTTGCCGCTTTTTCGATTTTAGTGACACCATCATGCAAATTGGTTTCCAAGCCAAGTCTCACCGCCTTCATAATTTCGCGTTGTGCAACCGGTGCGCCGCCGGCCAGTTTCTTGGCCAGCTTTTTGGCTGTCGCCAGCACGTCAGCTGCCGGAACAACTTTATTTAAAAGACCCAGCGTCAGAGCATCTTTGGCCGGCATAAAATCGCCGGTCAGCATGAGTTCAAGAGCCTTGGTCTTGCCGATAAAACGGGGGAGACGTTGGGTTCCGCCCCAACCGGGGTTGAGGCCCAGTTTAACTTCAGGCAGTCCCAGCGTTGCCTCTTCAGCCATGATTCTCAAATGACAGCAGCAGGCCAGTTCCAGACCGCCGCCGTAAGCGCCACCCTGCATGGCCGCGATGATGACTTTGGGATAGTTTTCGATTTTGAAATAAATTTCATTCCCGTCGTATTTAGGAACTTTGCCCGCCTGAAGGTCGGCAAATTCGGTAATGTCCGCGCCTGCGGAAAACAGTTTCGGGCCGGAACCCGTAATCACGATGACACGCACATTGTCGTCTTTTTCGCACGTATCCAGCAAGTCATTGATGTCTCTCAAAACACCCTGTCCCATCGAATTCGCCGGCGGATGATTGATTGCCGCAACAACAATCATGCCATCTTGTTCTACCGTTAACTTCTCATAATTAAAAGCCATCTTTATTCCTCCTTAGGTATTAATAAATTTATTGAATGTCGATATTTTCTTCCTTACGGTCGGCAGTATAGAAAGAACAGGAAAGCGTGTCAAGAGGAATACTCCTTTTTTGTCTCATTTTTTTGCTTGCATCCTGAAAAATTTTGTATAGTATGCCAAATTCCAATGGTGGGCGTATTCTCCCATGAACATTCAATATCATCATATTTCAAAAAAGATTCCGGGAAAATGTTTTCAGTGATGCGTTTTAATAAGACGGTTTATCTATCGTTCCGTGTATTGAATCAGTATGGAAAGGAGGCGATGATAAGTTTTTAAGCGTTGAGTAGCTACACCTTGAAGATATAGCCATGACGTTTCTTCAAAATACGAAAAAACAAGGAGGAGGATATGAACGCAGCAGTCCTGATCATTGTAGCAGCAGTTTTATTCTTTTTAGCTTACCGTATTTATGGGAAATTTATTGCCAGGCTCTTTGGAGAAAATGATCAGACTCCGACACCGGCTTGCGCCATGAAGGACAATTGTGACTATGTGCCGACAAAACCGCTGGTTTTATTTGGTCATCATTTTGCGAGCATTGCGGGTGGCGGACCCGTGATCGGTCCCACAGTCGCGCTTCTTTTCGGATTTATGCCTGTCTGGTTGTGGGCGGTTTTAGGCGCCATTTTTATCGGAGCCGTCCACGATATGACCACCCTGTTTGCCAGTGTTCGCGAAAAGGGCAAGTCGGTTGCCGAAATCGCCAAAGGAACATTGGGCAACACGGGATTCTTTTTATTTATCAGTTTTACGATTTTGTTGTTGTTGCTGGTTACGTCCGCATTTTTGGGTTTAACGGCCACGGCCCTGACATCACTGCTTTCACTGGAAGTGTTGAAATTAGCCCCGGACCAGACGGTTGTTAAGACCATTGAAGTAGGCGGGGTCGTTAAAGCGCAAATCGGCGGCATCGCCTCAACATCCGTTATTATCATCACGGGCTTTGCGCCGATTCTGGGTTGGCTGGTCTATAAAAAAGAGATCAATGTTTATCTGGCTGCCGTGATCGCCATTGTCGTTTGCATCGTTTCCGTCGTCGTTGGAATGTACTACCCGGTTTCACTCAGTCCCAATGTCTGGATGATCATTCTTTGTTTCTACAGCTTGATTGCCGCGGGTATTCCGGTCTGGATTATTCTGCAGCCCAGGGATTTTACCAATTCATTTTTGCTTTATGCGGGTGTTGCGGTTTTGTTTGCCGCCGCGATCATTGCGGGCTTTAAAGGGGTTACCTTTAACGCGCCGGCTTTCAACCTCGCGGAAGGCGGCGCAAAACTCGGTCCAATCTGGCCTTTCCTGTTCATCACCGTCGCTTGCGGCGCGATTTCCGGCTTTCATTGTCTGGTGGCCGGCGGCACCACATCCAAACAGATATCCAAAGAATCGGATGTGAAGAAAGTTGCCTACGGCGGAATGCTGCTGGAAGGTCTGCTGGCCATTGGCGTCATGGTGGCTGTCGGATGCGGCATCATGTTTGCGGATTATGTGAGCATCGCCTTTCCGACCGCG
>CAYGNV010000138.1:0-6685 GCA_964351355.1 uncultured Smithella sp. | reverse complement strand
GCATCCTTGAAACCTTCAATGTAACAGAGGATGACGCTGGTTCGGGGATCATCCGCAAGATAAGCCAGATAATCTTCCATATGCAGGTCCGCCTCGTTGCCGCTCGCCACGCAAAGGCTGCATCCCATGCCTTTGATCATGATCTGCCGCGCGAGGCCATCAACAATGCCCCCGCTCTGGCAAACGAGAGCGATGCTTCCCGGTGGAACATGAAAACTGGGGAAATCAACATAGAGTTTCTCCCAAGGACTCATGATGCCGTTGCAGTTGGGGCCCACCATAACCATGCCCTTCGCGCGGGCCGTTTTGACCATTTCGTCCTGGAGTCGCCTGCCCTCTTCGCCCAGTTCTGCAAAACCCGCCGTAATACAGACTGCCGCCTTTATGCCCTTGTCCGTGCAGGCCTGTACGGCGGCAAGTACCGTCTTCGGAGGAACAGCGATGACGGCCAGGTCGGGCGTTTCCGGAACATCTTCCAGAGTTTTATAGACCTTTTTCCCCAACAGTTCATCTGACTCGGGATTGATGGGATAGATATTTCCCTGAAAGCCGCCGTTGATAAGGTTTTTCAACATGATATGACCCCATTTTCCGGGGTTGCTTGAAGCGCCGACGATGGCAACAGAGCGGGCCGTGAACAAGGGGTTTAAACGTTTAATATTCATAAGAGTGATAAAACCTTGCAGTAGCGAAAGTCAAAGATATAAAACCGGCATCAAAACGGCGGGTGGACCGTCATAAAAGTTAAAACGTCCATCTTGTTGATTTCCGCCCGGGTTTCTTCGCCATTGATCACGCGAATCATCAGATCAATCATCCTGTCGCGAAGCTTATTTAATGGGCAGCCTTCAACCAGAACACCTGCGTTGATGTCCATATCATCTCTCATGGCTTCATAAATACCGGTATTGCTGGCCACCTTGATGACGGGCATGCCCGGAAAACCGACGGGCGTTCCCCGGCCTGTAGAAAAGAACATCAGCTGCGAGCCGCTTACAGCAAGACCTGCCATAGAATCACTATCGTAACCCGGCCCATCCTGGAGGATCAAACCATGTTCGGAAGGCGCCTGCCCGTAATCGACAACCTGATTGATTCTGGTCGTTCCGCCTTTGAAAATACAGCCCATGGATTTTTCCGCAATCGTGCTCATGCCGCCGTCCATATTGCCGGGAGAAATAACAAGGCTTGCCAGTTCACCCATGACATCCTGAGTCAGCTTTTCGGCGCGTGTTATCATCTGCTCGATCTGACGCGCCACCTGCTCATCTTTCGCCCGTCTTGTCAGGACATGCGATGTCCCGATCATCTCCGTATTTTCGCCAAACATGACCGTGGCGCCCTGCTCCACCAACCAATCGGAAACGGCGCCCACGGCAACATTGGCCGTTACGCCCGACATCGCATCCGATCCGCCGCATTCCATGGCCACCATGATTTTATCCCAAGGAACTGCGACTCTGGGCTGAGCGTTAACATCCGCCAGCATCAGCCGGGCGGCGGCAATCCCTTTTCGCGCCGTCTCCATGGAGCCGCCATCCGTCTGTACGTTGAAAACTTCTACAGGCTTGCCTACATTCGTCAGCCACGGAAGCAACCTTGACGTGCTGGAAACCTCACAACCCAATCCGATCAGAACCACGCCGCCGATATTGGGGTGATGCATCAGCCCGGTAAGTATGCGATAGAGAATCTCGATGTCGCGCATGCCGCCCCGGCCGCAGCCATAGGCGTGCGGAACACAAACGGCTTCGGGTACTTCGCGGGATATCCGATTGACAACGCCATTGACGCACGACACAGTGGGCAGAACAAGAACATGATTGCGAATGCCGACGCTTCCGTTTTTTCGTAAATATCCGTTGATGGTTTTCATTTTTTCCACCGTTTGCTTTCCAGGTTGTGCGTGTGGACCCACTGCCCTTTTTTGATCATCCGCGTGCTCACGGCAACTGTTTCGCCGTATTTGATAATTTCATCGCCGCCGGGGATATCGCATAACGCGATCTTATGACTGGCCGGGATATCATCCAGAGCGGTAAAAGCATCTATTCCTTTAGCCGTTATTTTATCGCCCGCGGCCAAAGCAGTGAGAGCCACGGCAACATTGTCCCGGGAATGAATGATTAATGCACAATCCTTCATAACTGCTCCTTTATTTAGTTCTAATGCTTTTTCTATCATACTCAGGGTAGAAAAAGGAATAGCAAACAAAAGTCACTTAAGTTAAATAAATGGTCCCTCAACGGCCTTTCACACGAATGCTTCGAGCTACTTACAGTTTCAGGCCTAACGGACATATTGAGATACAAAACGCAAATAGCCTTGTATGCCTTCATGTTTATTCCACTTCTCAACGGATTTTAAAATCCGCTTCAGGCATTGAATAATTTCATCAAGGGATATGGGTTTGGTTTCAGGCATCCCAAATGATGATGGCCGGCCCATGCGCCATTCGCAAACGGATTGAACTTGTCGAAAAATATCTTTTTCAATTTCATCAAGCGAGAAATTTCGTGGCGTCTTTCCAGTTTTTTCAGCACTGTAATGATTAATGATCGCCTCCAGCGAACGCATCACAGCATAGTCCGTCATTTCAAGATGTTCCCGATAAATAGAAACGATGGCAAATTCAATATTTTGAAGCACATCTTGATATTTTTCAAACAGATCCATGTTTCCCTCCATTTTGCTGATTGCATCCGAAGCATGAAACGCCAAACACCAAGGCTGTCCATTTTACAGGCCTTGCCGGCAAGCATAACAATTGAATGTTTACGTGCGCAAGGTTCCAACAATATCATTTATTTTTTTTATTTTATTGTCTCGCAGATAATGCCGGATGCCGTCAATGATCTCAATGGTTGCGCGGGGATTGATAAAGTTGGCCGTGCCGATTTGCACCGCTGTTGCACCCGCAACCATGAATTCCAGCGCATCTTCGGCTGTCATGATACCGCCAATGCCGATGACCGGAATGGCAACTCGTTGCGCCACCTGCCAGACCATGCGCAGCGCAACCGGTTTGATGGCGGGCCCCGACAGGCCGCCGGTAATATTTTTCAGATGTGGCATCCTCGTTTTCAGATCAATGGACATGCCTGTCAGTGTGTTGATCAGCGATACTGCATCCGCACCCGCTTCTTCCACCGACTGGGCGATAGCTGCAATGTCCGTCACATTGGGCGTGAGCTTAACGATCACGGGCAGATGCGTTTCGGCCTTCACACGGCGCGTGACTTCTGCGGCCGCTTTTGGATCCGAGCCGAAACTGAGCCCGCCCTTTTTTACATTCGGGCAGGAGACATTGACCTCCAATGCATGAACGCCTTCGGCCTGACTCAGTTTCTTTGCGACTTTCGCATAGTCCAGAGTGCTTTCACCATAGATATTGGCAATGACAGCAACGTCGTACTGGCGTAAAAAGGGAAGCTTTTCTTCGATAAAAACATCAACGCCGACGTTCTGCAAGCCCACGGCATTGAGCATGCCGCCCGCTGTTTCCATGATACGCGGCGGCGGATTTCCCAGGCGCGGTTTGAGCGAGAGCCCCTTTACAATAATGGCGCCCAACTGGTTTAAATCCACATAGTCGGCATATTCTTCACCATAACCGAATGTGCCGGAGGCCGTCATCACGGGATTCTTCAGTTTCAGAGTGCCAATCTCCACGGCCAAAGCAGGGTCGATTTTTGTTTTTTTTGTTTCCACGATTATTCCCAAATAACTTGTTGAAGATCAAACACAGGCCCATCGGCGCATACCCGCTTATAGGTCTTATTCCCCTGCCCGTCTTTAACGGCAACAACACAGCCCACACACGCGCCGACACCACAGGCCATGCGTTCTTCCAGGGACACCTGACAAAAATATTTTCCATCTAATATCTTCGACAATGATTGAACCATAGCTTTAGGTCCGCAGGCGTAAATGACCGTATCAGAAGGTGAATAGTTCTTAATGTCTTTTTGAAATGCCCTTGTGACAAGAGACTTTTGCCCCAGACTGCCGTCATCCGTACACACGGTTATGTCATAGCAGAGTTTCCGGAGACGATTGAGACCAACAACGGCATCGGCTGTTTGGGCGCCCAGGTAAAATGTCATGGCGGCGTCAGAATAACAGGCTTTCCGGCAAAGAGTCTCTGCCAGCAAGGACAGCGGGGCAATGCCAATGCCACCGGCAATAAAAACAATGTTCTTTTTTTGATGATCCATGGAATAGCTTCCGCCGAGCGGCCCGGATATTTCGACTTGCGATCCTTTAATTAACCCCGCCAGTATTTGCGTTCCCTTGCCCACCACCCGATAGAGCAGTTCGATGGCACAATTTGATTTGCCGCATGTATATGAATAAATGCTGACAGGCCGCGACAGAAACTGGTCATGCAAACCGGCGATGCGGATCATCACAAACTGCCCCGGCAGGGGTTGGGTAAAACTCGAAGGCAGCGTCACCTTCATCAGAAAATAACCGATCTGGATTTCTTCGTTTGCGGCAACCTCTCCAATGTAAATATCTTTAGCCATTTTTTCTTTCCTGTTGGTTTTCAGCCCACATCACCAGAGCATCCTCTCGGGTATCGGTATAGTATCGGGGACGTTTTCCTTTTACTACAAAACCGCATTTACGGTAAAGATTTATTGCCTCGTGATTCGATTCGCGAACTTCCAGGGTCTGCCTGTTAATCCCCACCTGCGCCGCGATGTCTTTCATTAAATTCATCATATTGAAAGCCAGCCCCTGTCTGCGAAATTCATTTTTGACCGCCAGATTGTGCAAATGAACTTCATCGGCCACAAACCAGAAAATAACATAGGCGGCGATAGATGCTTTTCCTTCCATCTCAACTTTAATGACCAGGCACTGGGCGTGTGCTATCCGAAGCTCATCTTGAAACATGCATTCCGTCCACGGCGTCGGGAACGACGCGCGCTCAATTGCCAGGATTTCCGGCAGATCATCTTTTTTCATCAGATCGACACGGACTTGCTGTTTCGTGCTTTCAGAAGGCATGGAAAAATTCCAAAGCCACGGCAATCCCTAAAAATATTGCGCAAAAAACGGGAATCGCGCCGCGCAGCTTGATGGTATTGATCGCAACTGCAATCCCCAACAGCGGCAGAAAATAATAAGTCAGGGAAAGCATGGCATTGATCTCGGCCGGCAATTTCGGATAAAGCCAGATCAGTATGGGGATTAATATTGACTGCAAAATGAAAAGCCCGACAACATAAAACAGAAATACTTTGGCCAGCCCCAGATAGGTTTTTCTTTCTATGGCGCGAATATCGCGTTTTTTTGCCGCCTCCAGAGCCTGATCGGAAAGGAAATTGTTGGACGACATGATTTTAAGATCAATTTTTTTTGCCAGAATGCCAAAGGGGATCGCGAGCAGGATTGACAGGGCTATCAGTTCCTTGGTGGCCACTCCCAGGACTTGCCCGGATAGTATCGCTATCGATGCCGCCAGTGCTGCGGCTATGGAATCATTGGGAGGGATATAAATGCCGATGGGAATGCGATCAATCCAGAACAGTTCCAGTATCGCGCCGATAATCAGTCCCGCATAAGGATCGCCCAGAATAATGCCGATGACCGGGGCAATGATGATCGGTCGGGAAATCATGGCCTGTATGACGACGCGATCAAGACAAAGCAGGCCGCCGACAAAAGATATGAGAATTATTTTGATAACCACCAATATCTCACCGATTTGCTTATTGTTTTATCTGGCAATACTCCGGCAAAGCGTCTTTGATATTCACAGCTTTTTCTCGGGGGACCCGCTTAAGTTCGATGGAAACGCCCTTGTCCTCCAACAACTTTAATATATCCTGAATTTCCGGTTCGCATAAAAACACGGACGGAGCGCAACAGACTTTATAGTCTTCATGATGGATATTGCCGATGTTGAGTTTTTTAAAATGAAAACCTTCCTGATAAACCTTCAGAGCGTCGGCAATACTGCTGAACAATACGATGGTCTTTTTGCCCCCGCCCTGGGCATAAACGTAATTGGCGGCAAAGTCCTCCACAGAGCAGATATTAACCTCGATTTCGCTGGGGACGGCCATACGAATGACGGTCTCGCAGAAAAAATCGCTGGCGGAGTTATTATCAACGACCATGATACATTTCGCTTTGATGAACGGCACCCAGGCTTCCAAAATCTGGCCGTGCACAAGCCGGTTGTCCACCCGCACCAGAGCAATATCGTAAGATTCCGCCAATTGATCACCCGATTGCTTTTTTACTTAATATTTCGCTGGCCAGAGAAATGTTCTTTTTCCCATAGTCTTTGATAAAACAGGCAAACTCGTTGAGCGTGGTTTCTTCTTTAACGTCGGATAGCTTGAGCAGCATTGGCAAATTAACGCCCGTGACCACTTCCACTTTACCCTCTTTCATGAACGAAAGGGAAATATTCGAAGGCGTGCCGCCGAAAAGATCCGTCAGAATTAAGACGCCTTTACCTTTATCCAGTTTTTTGATGGCGTTTTGGATTTCTTTTTTTAAATCTTCCACGCCTTTAGTCTGTTCAACGCAAACGTGCATAACGTCTTGTAATTTGCCTTTTATGGACTCCGCTGCGTGAATCAATTCATTGCCCAGGTTCCCGTGGGTTGTTATAAGCACACCAATCATTGTTGTCCCCCTTTTGAAAGTGCAAGCAACATTTCAG
>CAYGNV010000137.1:0-6711 GCA_964351355.1 uncultured Smithella sp. | reverse complement strand
TCCAACGGCCACTTTCTTTAATCCATGTATGGGTTATCCGCGATGACTGAGTTTTGCCGGTTTCAGTAAAACTAACATGCAGCGTGTATTGCGTCAATGCCGCTTCTCCCGAGAACCGAATGCCGCCTCTTTCAATACGGATGAAGCATGTAATCGGTTTGGAGATTAATTTCATCATGAAACGAGTGCTTTCTTCTTTGTCAATCGGTTGAGACACTGCACCCGGCCATCCCAGAAACCGGCTATGCACAAGGGCAAGGACTCCGTCATAATTTGCTTTATACAGGTTGGTAAAGTATTCCTCTTCTAACGCCCAAATCTCTTCTTCCACCACGCTCCTCCTGTTTTGCTTGTCTGAATCTGCCGAACAAACCACGGAAGTTGAAAATAGGATCAATGCCGCAATGATGATCAAAAAGAGAAACGCTTTTTTCATATTATTCCTGAGCCATCGGTGTTTTGAATCCCTTAACAAACTCAACAAAACTCTGATCAGATGACATATAATTGTTTCCTTCAGCCTATTTTACTTAAACACGCCCCGGTCGTAAATGAGAACTTTTTTGCCGTTGGTCAAATGTGCTGTCACGGTCTTTGGTTCGGTATTGACCAGATCCCAGTGAAGAGCGGAATCGTTAAACCCCAGTTCTTTCTTCAGCGCCTCAGTCAGTTTTGCCGGGTCGCCGTTATAAGTATCGCTGTAGGATGAACCCACAGCCAGATGACAGTTCCCTTCTTTGCCGCCGAAATTTTCATCGAAGAGCGTCTCCGCCATGAATCGGTCGATTCGTGAAAAGCGCTTGTCCGTGAGGGAGAATTCGCCCACCCGGCGCGCGCCCGGGTCCATGGCCAGTTGCTTTTTTACAAACGCTTCTCCCGCGCTGGCTTCGATCTTGACTGCTTGCCCTTTGGCAAAAGTGATGCGGACGTCTTTAACATAATTGCCGCTGCGGAAGGAGGGAAGATTGGCAAAATAGACCCCTTCCGTGCCGCGCCAGTCAGGGGAGACAAACACCTCGAAGCTGGGTACGTTGTGGCCGGAGACGCCCGCCCACTTACGATTAGCCCCCGGCGTAATCCGCAAATCCATATTGGCCGATTCCGTGTGGAAATATTTAACCGGAAGGGAACTGAGCCGCTTTTTGATGGCCGTGACTTCTTTGTGAATTTTCTTCCATTCGAAAACGGGATCATCGCGGTCGAGGTAGCAACCTTTGATGATCTGCGCCGTATATTGTTTCATGGACATTTTAGCCTGGCGGGCCAATTCCTCCGTGGGGAGTAAGCAGAGTGTCCAGCTATACTTTCGCAATTCTTCGCGCCTGTTGAGAATGTCCTTGAGGGGTTTGCGGGCGACAATGGCTTTGCCGATCCTGGCTGGATCGATATCCTTGAGGTGTGTGAGCGACTCGGGCGCGTGCAAATAAATCCTGCCGTTGATTTTTTTATAGAGTTCTTCGTCGCCGGGAGCGATAAACGTCAACTGATTCAGGTTAGCTTTCTGATAGAAACTGTGTTCCATGCCGAATGTAGCGGTCATGCGCTGCACCGGGCGCATGCCCAGATCGAGGAGCCGCCCGTAGAGGATTTCGGCGAGCCTCAGTGCAGGCAGATCATACTGAATGAGTACGATCTCATTTTTCTTCAGGATATTTTTCTTCGCCGTATTCAGCGCCCAGAGGAGCACATCGGCATATCTTTCAAGATTGCTTTCCGTGAGCATATTTTTTGTTTCCCTCTCTTTTTCGTATTACAGATGTCCGTCCAGCCAGGATCTCAGGTCGGCGAGCACCTTTATCCTGTCAGCGGCAAGCTCGTTGTAAACCTCATGCTTGAGGCCCTCATAGAGCTTGAAGGTTTTGTCCTTTGCTCCGATCATCTCAAAGAGTTCCTTCTGCCCGGAAAAGGCGGTGTCCCGTGAACCGAGTTGAATAAGAACCGGGATTTGAATCTTAAAGGCATTTTGGGCGCCGATGACCACATACCTGTTCATCTCATGGGCGAGTCTCGGCGTGATGACGTTATATACCAGGGGATCGTCAATATACGCCCTCACCACATCCATATCCCGGGATATGAACTCCGGCGGAAGAGGTGATTTCACGTGAACGGAGGGCAGTATTTTTGACAGGATATTGGTTACGGTAAGGAGAGCCTTGGGAATGTCTGTCCCCGGTTCCGATCCGGTACCCGATAACACGAGCCCTTTTACGCCAACTGAATTCTGCTCAACATAATTCATGGCAATGAGACTTCCCATAGAATGACCGAGAACGAAATAAGGTATTTCCGGAAATCGCATCTGGATCACTTCACGGCGAAACTGCTTTTCATCATCGATAAATTCCTGAAAGCTCCCGACGTGTCCGCGTTTTCCTTCGCTCTTGCCGTGACCTCTGTGATCATTGCCGAAAACCGCGTATCCGGCCGGGAGAAGCTCTCCTATGACATTTCCGTAGCGGTCAATGTGTTCGGCATAGCCATGGATAACATGCACGACGCCTTTGGGGGAATGGTCAGGCACCCATCCCTTCCAGTAGATGGATGTCCCGTCTTGCGCCGTGATAGTTCCGGATGGTGTCTTCATTCTATAGTCCTCCTGTTATGGTGAATTCGGTGAACCGTGTGATTAGAATTCAGAAAGACAATAATCCGAAATATCAGGCAATGTCAAACAATTATTCACTGATTCCGATGAGATAAAGTGATCGTGTTTTCCGAACCACAGAATGTCATTGCGACTCGAGGGCACGCCTCTCTCTTTAAGCCTCGCCCCTAACGCTTTCGCTACGCTGCGTGATGTTCTCGGCCGGATTTTTCCAGGTAGTATTCGTAATGACCGTTGTAAATCCGCATCTCACCATGAGCAATTTCGAAGACGCGGTTGATGAGGCAGCGCAGGAAGTGGCGGTCATGGCTAACGAGCACAACTGTGCCGGTAAAGTTTTGCAGCGCGGCCAGCAGGGTTTCGCGCGATTGAATATCAAGATGGTTGGTCGGTTCATCGAGGACCAGCAGGTTGATCGGCTGGACCAGCATCGTTGCCAGAACCACCCGACTTTTTTCTCCACCGGATAATTTATCGATCCGTTTGTAAATATCATCCCCCTGAAACAAAAAAGCGGCGCAGAGATTCCGCAGCGTACCGAGATGCGCCTGCGGCATGGCGTCCTGCACAGTTTCCAAAACAGTCTTCTGCGGCTGAAGAGTGTCCATGGCATGCTGGCTGAAATAACCGGGATAAACGTTGGCGCCGAGGTTTAAGGATCCGGAAGACGGATCGGCCTGGCCGGCCAGCACTTTCAGAAAAGTGGATTTGCCTGCGCCGTTGACGCCCGCTACAGCAATTTTATCCTGACGCCGGATAATTCCGCTGACGCCACCGAATATGGATTTGACGCTTCCGTCGGGGCGTGGCCAGATTTTGCCAAGGTTGTCGATTTTCACCACATCGTCGCCGCTGCGCGGCGGGTCGGCAAATTCGAACTTGATGGATCGCTGTTCGGGCGGGATTTCGATGCGTTCAATCTTATCAATCTTTTTGATACGCGACTGCACCTGCGAGGCATGTGAGGCGCGTGCGGCGAAGCGGGAGATAAAGTCTTCTTCCTTGGCCAGCATGTCCTGCTGGCGGCGGTGGCTTGCCAGAAGCTGTTCGCGCCGGATTTCCCGTTCCCGCAGGTAAAAGTCGTAGTTGCCGCTGTAGGTCGTGATCGTACGGTTGGACACTTCAATGATACGAGTGACCACCCGGTTTAGAAATTCGCGGTCATGGCTGGTCATAAGCAGTGCGCCCTTGAATGACGTGGAGAGCCACTCTTCCAGCCAGATGATGGATTCCACATCCAGATGGTTGGTGGGTTCATCCAGCAAGAGGACGTCGGGATTGAGGGACAGGATTTTGGCGAGCGCAATGCGCATTTTCCAGCCGCCGCTGAAGGTTTCCACCGGATGATCATAGTCATCGGGGCCAATGCCCAGACCGGTCAAGATGGTTTGCGCGCGGCTTTCCAGATCGTAGCCGCCGCGATGCTCGAATTCGGCCTGAATATTGCCATAGCGTTCCAGCAGATTGGCCATGTCTTCTTCGGCCAGCGGCCGGCCCATAGCCGCTTCCATTTCCTGGATCTGGACGCTCAGCCGCATCACGTCTTCCGAAGCGGATTTGACCTCCTCAAGCGCCGAACGGCCGGACATAGCGCCGACATCCTGGGAAAAATAGCCGCAAACGATATTGCGCGCTTTGGTGATTTCGCCCGCGTCAAATTCTTCTTCACCCATGATCAGGCGAAAGATGCTGGTTTTGCCAGCGCCGTTTGGCCCGACCAGGCCATTTCGACTGCCGGGCAATATCTGAAAACTGGCATCCCGAAACAGGATCTGCGGACCATGCTGTTTGGAAATGCCGCTGAAATGAATCATTTGTTTTGAACCCCTTTTGAAAGTGGCGGATGGGTAGCACATCCATGATGGCACTGCAAGAAAATTTGACAAGGGTGGTATTCGATACCCCTGCTTGAATTTTGCCCCCCTTCATGGTAGCTTGCATCCGCTTATTGTTTATTAATGGATATTACGACGGGGGAACGGGAAAACTTGAAATATTATCCTGTCTTTTGGGACATTGCCGGGAAAAAATGTATTGTGATCGGCGGCGGCGAGGTGGCTGCCAGAAAAGTCGCAAGGCTTCTGGATTGTGGCGCGAAAGTGTGCGTGATAAGCCCCGACCTGGTTCCGGAACTGGCCGATTTGACTCGTGAGCAACGGATTTCCCATATCCCTTCGGAATATAACGGCCGGGGCATGGATGGCGCGGTTTTGGTTATCGGCGCGACGGATGACGAGCAAACCAATGCCGCCATATCGCAAGATGCCAAAATCAAAGGCATTCCGGTCAACATTGTTGATGACCCGCAGAAATGCGATTTTATTCTGCCGTCTTTAGTGGAACGGGGCGATTTGACTATTGCTTGCGGCACCGGCGGTAATTCTCCGGCGCTTGCGCGCCATCTGCGCGAAGAACTGGAAGCCGTTTATGGCGAGGAATACGCAATTCTTCTGGAGATATTGGGCCAATTGCGTGTGAAGATGGAGAAAAACGCGGGCGTGGGTAAAGTCTGGTTTGATCAACTGATGGCTGCGGGGCTGCTCACGGCGATCCGGCAGAAACAGGCGGACAACGTGAAAAAGATTGTCCGTGACATCACCGGGGAGGAGGTGCAGCTTGACTAGTCTGGAAATAGGTTTGTTCGCGCTGGCCCTGGCGTGCTGTGCGCTTGCCACCGCCGGTTATCTGCTTTCACTGCTGGTGAAAAAAATTGCGCTGGCCAAAGGATCCACATGGATTCTGGCAGGGGGGGAGCTTTTTTTAACATTCACCTTGCTATTGGGCGCCGCCAATTCTTCCGGGTGGATAAATTTTGGATCGCGCCATCTCCTTTTGATGTACGGCTGGGCGATTGCCGGCATTTACCTGGGATTGCAATTTAAAACGAAAACGCGCCTGCTGGGTGCTTTTATCGCGCCGATTGTTTTATTGTTTCTGATTGCCGCGGCCGGTCAGGAATCGGATAAAAATCTTGTTCCGCCCCAGTGGCAGGGATGGCTTACAACGTTTCATCTGGTGCTGGCGATTGCCGGTGAAGCGCTTTTTGTTCTGGCATCCGCGGCCGGAGCCATGTTCCTGATCCAGAATAATTTGCTCAAACACAAAAAACCGGGCAAGATGGGCCGTCTTCTGCCGTCGCTCAACGATCTGGACTGGATCAACCATTTGGGTTTGTTGTGGGGATTTCCCCTTTTGACACTGGGTATGATCGGGGGCGCCATTTACGCCGCTTTTGTCTGGGGCGGCCTTTGGCCTGCCGATCCCAAAGTGATCTGGTCTTTTGCCATCTGGATGGTTTACGGATTTCTGTTGCATCAGCGTTTGGCCATCGGCTGGAAAGGATCCCGGATGGCGGTATTGTCCTGTTCGGCGTTTATACTTTTTTTATTGTCGGGCCTGGTGATTCGATATTGTTCTTCAACGGTGCATAATTTTATTTAAAAGATGATTGTATTAGTCGGATTAAATCATAAAACAGCGCCGCTTGCGGTGCGCGAAAGACTCTTTGCCGGATGCCAGGGAGAGGTGAATCTCCTTGCCGAACTGCTGGCGATTGACGGTGTGCGGGAGATCCTGCATCTTTTTACGTGCAACCGCGTGGAGCTGGTAGCTTCCGTTGACGAGACGTCTGCGGCCGTTGAGGCGCTCAAGTCCTTTCTGGCGAAATACGGCGGCCTGTCGAATGGCGAAGCCTCATCCTGTCTGTATGGCTATCGCGACGATAAAGCGATAAAACATTTGTTTCGTGTCACGTCCAGCCTGGATTCGCTGGTGATGGGCGAGGCGCAGATTCTGGGTCAGGTGAAAGATGCCTACCGCCAGGCGCTGGCGCTAAATGCCACCGGTATCGCACTCAACCGCCTGATGCATCGGGCGTTTCGCACCGCCAAACGCGTGCGGACGGAAACGGGCATTGCCGCCAATCCGGTATCGGTAAGCTTTGCCGCAGTGGAACTGGCCAAGAAAATATTCGGAACGCTTTCCGGCAAAAAAATTCTGATTATCGGCGCGGGGGAGATGGCGGAACTGACTTGTGCACATCTGATCGGCAACGGCGCGGAAGACATTATCGTCGCCAACCGCTCGCTCGCTCAGGCCGAGTT